>NZ_FR894912.1:76694-89143 GCF_000434255.1 Ruminococcus sp. CAG:379
TGAGGAGGACGGCCTGCTTGGGGTATGTGTCACCATCGATCACGGCAATGGCATCGTCAGCCGCTACTGTAATCTGAACAGCGGCGTCACCGTCACCGCCGGAGACGAGGTCAAAGGAGGCGATGCAATCGGCGCTGTAGGCGATACGGCGGAAATCGAAAGCGCCGATCCCTCCCATCTGCATTTTGAGGTATACCGGGACGGAATATTCATTGACCCGGTGGCATATATTCAAGGCAAAGCAGAATAAACAAAGCCGGCAGGTGCAGCGGATGCGTCTGCCGGTTTCTTGTAATACATGCGTTTGGAAAAAATGCTTGCATTTTTTGAAACAGTATGTTATAATAGAATCACTATTTTGGGGTATAGCCAAGCGGTAAGGCAACGGACTTTGACTCCGTCACTCGCTGGTTCGAATCCAGCTATCCCAACCATATACACCGGGGCTCACGCATTTATGTGGGTCTTTCTTTTTTGCCCGAATCTAAGGTCGTGTTGACACTAAGGTAATATGCCCTGCTACACATTCATACACCACATGGGATTTTTTTCAGATTCAGAAAAACTTTCCGCTGGAACGGTTGCATTTTTATATAGGGCATGTTATAATAAGATGTGGAGTCAAGTGCGAATCCCAAAAAAGAAATAATCAAAAGACAAGGGGAATTTACATATGGCAAAACGACGTCGCGTCAGATGGGATCGTATCCTCGTTGCTGGGCTGATCCTGCTGTTCCTGCTTCTACTCATTTTCGCCCTCTATTCCTGTTTCAGCCAGGATGAAAGCGGAAACGAGGAACCACAGAACACCACTGCAACACAAGCGGAAATCACCCAGCCGGTAAAAAAATTTACCGTCACCCTGGACGCCGGACACGGCGGCAATGACGTAGGCTGTCACAACGGAGATGAAACCCGCCTGGAAAAGGATGATAATCTGGCAATCACTCTGGCAGTCCAGAAGGAATTGCAGAAATTCCCCAACGTAGAGATTCTGATGACCCGTTCGGACGACACATTTATTTCCCTGGAAAATCGCTGCAAGGTGGCAAACGAAGGGCACTCGGATCTGTTCATCTCCTTCCATCGGAACAGTGCCACAGAAGGCAACGGCGTGGAGATCTGGATCAACGAAAACTCCGAAACGGGAGATGCTCTGCTGGCAAGCAATATTTTGGCTGCGCTGGAGCGGGTGGGTGTCTCCAAAAACCGGGGCACCAAGGAAGGCTATCGGGATGCGGACGGCAAGAATTACTATGTCAACCGGCACACCGACATGCCCAGCTGTCTGACGGAGCTTGGTTTTCTGTCCAACGAGGAGGATAACACCTACTTTGATACCAAGCAGACGGAATATGCCAAGGAAATTGCACAAGCCATCATCGACACCGGCAAGCAGCTGAACCTCTATAAGGAGGCAGCGCCTGCCCAGTCTGAACCGGCAAGCACAGAAGCCACTACATAAACCACGATCCCCGCATGCAAGTGTGGGGATTCCTTATATACAAAGGAGGGAACGGGCGCCGGCTTGTATGAATCTCCGGATTCTGCGCACCCTAAAGCTATGAGTAAATTATCGAAGGAAGCAAAAAAACGGCTGCTGATCGTAGCCGCATACATCATTACCACCATCGCCATCACGCTCCTGCTCTTACCCTGGATCCGACAGCTTTCCACCAATGACGGCAGGATTGTCATGAAGCAGCGGGTGGAGTCCTACGGAGCCTTTGCCCCGGTGATCTACATTCTGCTGCATGTGTTTCATGTGATCATTGCCTTTGTGCCCGGTGAGCCAATTGAACTGCTGGGGGGCGTGCTGTTCGGTACCATCCCCGGCACCCTGTACGGTCTGCTGGGTGTCATCATCGGCACTGCCATAGTGTTCCTGCTGGTGCGGAAATTCGGCAGACCTCTGGTGGGATACTTTGTGCCGGAGGAGAAGATCAAAAATCACCGGCTGTTCCAGGACGAAAACAAGCTGGAATGGGCGGTATTCCTTCTGTTCTTTATTCCGGGAACCCCGAAGGATCTGCTCACCTACCTGGTGCCCCTGACCCGGATCAATCCCACCCGGTATCTGCTGATCGCCACGCTTGCCCGGATCCCCTCCATCCTGTCCTCCGCCTATATCGGCAGTTCCTTCGGGCAGGGCAAATATCTGGTGAGCCTGATAGCATTCGGCATCACCGGCGGCATCGGACTGATCGGTATGCTTATCAACAAGCATATTGAACGCAAAAAATAGCATGAACAAGGCAAGTGTTTCCGCTTCTGCGAAAATGCTTGCTTTTTCTCTGCTTGTATGCTATAATATTCATATCTTACTGTGTTTTCTCACATTAGCACTCTAAAGCGGATACTCAAAGGAGGTTTCACTATGATTTGTGATCTGCATTGTCATACCAAATTATCCGACGGCTCTCTCGGCATCGAGGATATCATTATGCAGGCAAAGCGCACCGGCATCGACTTTTTGTCCATCACCGATCACGACACGCTTTCGTCCTTCTCCAGAGCAAACATCTTAGGCGAACGTTACGGAGTCCGTATCATCCAGGGCGTAGAGCTTTCCGCATGGGACAAAGCCCGGAACAGCAAGGTACATATCCTCTGCTATGCACCAAAAAAGCCGGATCGGCTGGAAGGACTGTGCCTGAAATCCTGTGAGATCCGGAAGGCATGCAGCAAGGAAATGGTGGAAAAGGTTATGGAGCGGTTCCCCATCACCCTGGAAAGCGTTATGCGGCATGCTACAAGCTCCAAGAGCATCTTCAAACAGCATATCATGCGGGCACTGATCGACTACGGCTATGCCCTGGAGTTTTACGGTGAATTAAACGATGAGCTGTTTAATCTGGAGAATGGATCCTGCCTGGTAGAGCGGGAATATCCGGATGTAAAATTTGTACTGGATCTGATCCATTCCGCCCGGGGCGTGGCTGTCATGGCGCACCCCATGCTGTACCGCAACGTAGAGCTGCTGGTGGAGCTTGCGGAAATGGGCAAGATCGACGGCGTAGAGGTGGATCACTACACCGCAAACGAGGCACAGCGGGAAGAGCTGCGGAAGATTGCGCAGAAGTATAATCTGATCGTAACCGGTGGCTCCGATTTCCATGGACTTTACAATGCGCAGCCCACGCATCTGGGCAGCAACAGCACCAGCAAGGAAAATCTGGATCGGATCATCAAGCTTGCCAACAAGAAGGAGGCATAATCCATGAAAATTTCTTATCAGCCCCACGGCATCTGTCCCCGCCGCATCGACATTGAGGTGGAGGACGATATCGTACAGAACGTGCAGTTTCTCGGCGGCTGCAACGGCAATACCAAGGGCATCAGCAGTCTCGTAAAGGGCATGAAGGTGGAAGATGTCATCGACCGGCTCCAGGGCATTGACTGCAACGGCAAGGGCACATCCTGCCCCGCACAGCTGGCAAAGGCTCTGGAAGAAAACTTTACATGAGATCCATTCTGATCGAACGCATCCTCCCCGCACTGCTTCTGTGCGGGGCGCTTGTGTTTTTGCTGCCCATGTTCGCAAGGATCATCAACGCCGGAAACCTGCTGGGATTGGGGCTATGCCTGGGAGGATTCCTTCTGTGGTGCTTCAAAACACCGCTGCATCAATGGTATATTGCCCACGGGGAGCAGCTCTGGTTCCGGATTACCAGCCGTACAGTTCTGGGACTGTGCCTGTTGGGAGTGCTGCTGGCGGTGGGTCTGACCGGTGGCATGCTGTACGGGGCATACGGCAAACGCACGCAAAATGCAGACGTAGCCATTGTGCTGGGCTGTAAGGTAAACGGCACCCGTCCCAGTATCATGCTGCAACAGCGATTGGATGCGGCTTACGCCTACTGGACGGAGCATCCGGACTGTCTGCTGGTGGTATCCGGCGGCAAGGGCAGCAACGAGGACATCAGCGAGGCTGCCTGCATGTACCAGTACCTGACGGAAAAGGGAGTGCCAGCTGACCGGATCTTACAGGAGGATCGCTCCACCAGTACCCGGGAAAACCTGCGTTTTTCCAAAGAATTGCTGGTAAAACAGGGCTGCATGCCCAAGGAAATCGCCCTGGTCACAAACGAATTTCACCAGCTGCGGGCAAGCATGATCGCCAAGAACTGCGGCTGGACTGTCAGCAGCATCCCGGCCCATACACAACCCTGGCTTATCCCCACCTACTGGGTGCGGGAATGGTTGGGGATCCTGCACCATACCCTGCTGGGAACGGAATAACAGCGCTCCTCCTTCCAATATATAAAAAGCCTATCTGTCGCTTTGCCTTTACTTTTTGTCGGATCCATGCTATACTGGTCGTATCCGAATGAAAAGGAGCATACTATGAAAAAACATTTCTGGCTGCTGGCTTCAGCCCTCTCCATGCTGCTGGCAGGTTGCAGTGCCCAGGAGGCAAAGCCCGTTGACGCTGTCCCTGCAGCAGAAGCATCCACCACCGCAGCAACGGAACCCGGCACCACCGCTGCGAATCGCACCACCACTGTCACCACATCTGCCACAACAACAGAAACCACTGGGACGGATCCGGCGGAAACCACGGAAACAGTGGCTGCCACGGAACCCCCAAAACGGCAGATTTCTCCGGAAACTGCCGGTGCAGTAGAGGTATACGAAACCGTCCGGCTGAAGGACTATATCACGGCGCCGGATATCCGGCTGAAAAACGGCAGCGACTGGCTGGACACCTCCAGAACCGGCACGTTGGAGCAGACAGTGGAGTTTACCTACAACGGGGAATCCTACAGTCAGACCATCCGGTACCAGGTCGAGGATACCACCCCTCCTCTGCTGCTCAACGGCGGATACGGTACGGTGATCCAGACCGGAAAATCCTTTGATCTGAACAAATGCGTGGGTTTTGCGGATAACTACGACAAAAAGCCCCGGCTGACCTATACGGGAACGGTGGACACCTCCCAGCCGGGCAAGTATCCCATTACTGCAACTGTTACGGATTCCGCCGGGAATCAAACCAGTTGGGATCTGACTGTGACGGTGGCGGACAAGCTGCCCACCTATACGGACGATAAGCCACGGCTTGCCTTTTCAGACTTTGCCGATGCATACGGAGGTGCAAATAAACGGCTTGGGATCGATGTATCCAAATGGCAGGGAACGATCGATTTTGAAGCTGTCCGGGATGCCGGCTGCGAGTTTGTGATTATGCGGATGGGACACAGCCGCAGCGGCATTGAAATGGACGAATACTATCGTGCCAACATGCAGGCAGCAAAGGCTGCGGGTCTGGACGTGGGAGTATACTTTTACACCACTGCCAACAGCGAACAGGCTGTCCGCAAGGAAGCCCAGTGGATCGCCCGGAACCTGGATGGCGCAAAGCTGGATTTTCCGGTGGTATTCGACTGGGAAAGCTTCAGCAATTTTCAGAAGTACAGCATGAGCATTCACGACCTGAACCAGCTGTTTGAGGTATTTGCAGAGGAAATGCAGGAACAGGGCTACTCTGCCATGCTGTACGGCAGCAAAAACTATCTGAACAATTTCTGGTATCCGCAGAAAAAGCACCCGGTATGGCTTGCCCATTACACAGATCAGACCGACTATGCCGGAGACTATGCCATCTGGCAGATGAGCTGCCGGGGACGAATCCCTGGCATTGCAGGAGATGTAGACCTGGATATTCAATACATGGACATGCCCCTGGAATAAGCAAAACAGCCTGTAGAAGCTTCTACAGGCTGTTTCTTTATAAAAGTAGTGCCCATCTCATAAGACAACATCGTACAAGAGATGAGCGGTGTTGCCTCACACTTTGCAGTACTGCTCCAGTACGGTTTTCAGTGCGCTTGCACTGGCGCTATGTATTTTTGCCACCCGGAAATCCTGCTTGCTGGCCTTGTTATCCACACTGACCACCATCTTATGGGAACAGGTGTTGGTGAAAACCACCACCAGATCCGGAGATCCGATCTTCTGCTCAAAATTCACTGTCATATGGGTGAACACCTTGGATTTACAGTTATAGGAACTGCAAATCTGCTTATACCGTGTCACCATGCATTCATTGCCGCCTACCACTACTACGCTCATTGTTTCACCTCCTGTGCACGCAGTTAGCATATGCTTACTACATGTATCATACCATACAGAATGCATCTTGTCAAGAGGCTATGCAAAAAAACAGCCGCCCTATGGGACGACTGTCACATGCAGAACGGTTACGGAATCTCTGCCAACCGCTCCAGATTTACTTCATACATGGTATGCTCCCCTTCCCGGTACAGCACCACCAAGGGAGTCTGGGTAGCAAGGGTTTGCAGCAGCACCGCCGTCAGCGGCTCATCCATGCCACAGGCAGCCGCCAGCTCCGGCAGGGTCAGCCCCCGATAGCCGAACAGGGTGTTCAGCATCAGAATGTGCAGCACACGGAAATGCCGGTCATTTGGAAAGCGCTTGAGCAGCTGATTCCGGAAAAAGGTCATCTTCTCCAGTCGCTTCAGCAGAGATGCGTTCAGGCTCTCGGAGGAGGTGCGGATGATCCGCAGGAATCCCTCTGCAAACAAGGTCAGATCCCCACAGTTGCGTGGATCATTGGTCTGCTTGAACAGCTTGTAATAGGTTGACAATTCTTTCTTAATGGTATAAGATAAATGATAACCCAGCAGAGGGTTGAAATTCCACGCCAGATAGTAGCTGCTGATAAATCGATCCATTCTGCCGTTCCCATCGTAAAAGGGATGAATATAGGCAAAGCAATAGTGAAACAGGGCAATCCGCAGCAGCACAGGCAGCTGGGGATCATGCAGCATATCCAGCGCCTTGGTCATGGCGGACAGAATTGCACTTTCCGGATACAGCCCCTTGTGGATCTCCTTTTGGGATTCAGAATAAATGGATACGCTGTCCTTCCGGAACAGCAGCCCGTCCGGTGCATGATCGGCCGCATCCGCAATCACATCCGGCAGGCACAGTTCATCATACAATCGGCGCAGATCCTCACAGGTACGCAGCGGAATGGATTGTCGGTTCATCAGCTGCCGGTACTTTTTTACGAATCCCACCAACCGCTGCTCGTTCTTCACCGGCAAGTGATCCTCCACCAGAAGCTGGATCTCACGACGAGTGCTGTGCACCCCTTCGATCTCGTTGGTCAGCCGGATCTCCTCGATCACCGCCCAGGTGCTGTACTGCTGCTTAGCAATCTTTGGCAAACGTCGGCTGATCCAGGTGAGCTGCTTATCCAGTACATGAATTTGATCGATCAGACTCAGCAGCTCCGGCGTGATCACCAGAAACGCCGGCTTCTGATGCACATCAAATGCAAAATGCACCGTTGCATCCCCTGCAAACCGGCGCTGATACGCTGCCTGATATTGTTCGGGAGATTTATAAAATAGCTTGGAAAGCCCCTCGTACCCCATAGCGTTATCGGATTCCTTTCGTTTCTTCTTTGTAAGTATAGCATGAGACGCAAGAAATGTAAAGCCGGGAGGAAAAATTATAAAAAAAGCTTGACAAACCGGAGACGTTCTGCTATAATTTTATAGTATCCTTGCTCACACTCTGTGGTGAGCGAAATCCAAAAGGAGGTGTAACAACATGGCAAAGGTAAACGCAAAGTATGAGGCTATGGTCGTATTCAGTCTGGCAAAGGGCGAGGACGCAGTAAAGGAACTGATCGAAAAGTTCAAAGCTCAGATTGAAGAGAATGCGACACTGGAATCCGTTGACGAGTCCTGGGGCAAGCGCAAGCTGGCTTACCCGATCAACGATGAGCTGGACGGCTACTATGTGATCTACACATTCGAGTCTACTCCCGCATATCCCGCTGAATTTACAAGAAAAGTCAATATCACAGACGGCGTACTTCGTTCCCTGGTTACTGTAAAGTAATCATATGCACATTGGAGGTGCTTCAAAATGCTGAACAAGGTTATACTGATGGGCAGATTGACTGCGGATCCCGAATTGCGCCAGACCACATCCGGTATTTCTACATGCCGCTTTTCCGTTGCCGTTGATCGTCCCTACCGCAAGGATCAGGAACGACAGGCTGACTTCATCAGAGTCAATACCTGGCGGCAGACTGCTGAATTCGTTTCCCGTTATTTTTCCAAGGGGAAGATGATTATTGTGGAAGGCAGTCTGCGGAACAACGACTATACGGATGCAAATGGTGTTAAGCACTATTCCATGGAGGTTCAGGCTGACAACGTTTCCTTTGGGGAATCCAAAGGCGGCGGACAGCAGCAGGGCAATTTTGCGGAGCCGGTTTATCAGCAGCCCGCATACAGCAAGCCGCAGCAGCAGACAGCCCCTGCCCCCGCTCAGACTCAGCCTGCGCAGGAGTCCATCCAGCTTGGCGATCTGAGTGATTTTGAAGAGATCCTCAGCGACGGCGAAGTCCCCTTCTGACCATAACTCGAAAAGGAGGGTTATTATCATGGAAAGAGAAAGAAACTCCCGGGGTGGCAAGAGACCCCGTAAGAAGGTTTGCATGTTCTGCGTAGATCGTGTTGAAACCATCGATTACAAGGATATCGCACGTTTGAGAAAGTGCATGACCGACAGAGCAAAGATCCTGCCCAGACGGGTAACCGGTACCTGCGCATTCCACCAGCGTGAACTGACAGTTGCAATCAAGAGAGCAAGACATATTGCTCTGCTTCCCTACGTCAGCGAGTAAACCACAAACCGCATCTTCTTTTGAAGATGCGGTTTTCTTTTTCCAAAAACAGCTATGCTGCAATCTGAAGTAGATTATAAGTAGATTATACATTACATCCGCTCTTGCATTTTTCAGAAAAATCTGTTATACTAAATTGTATATGATTCTTTTGGAGGCAGATGTAACATGAGCGAGGAAAAAAACTTTCATAAAAAGCCGGAAACCCGCCCGGAGTTTCCCAAGCGGGCTGTGATCACCGGTGGCATGCCCTATGGAAATAAAACGCTGCACTTTGGACACATTGGCGGCGTATTCGTATTTGCAGATGTATACGCCCGGTTTCTTCGGGATCGGATCGGCGAGGACAACGTGATCTTCGTATCCGGCACGGACTGCTATGGCTCCCCTATCGCAGAAAGCTACCGCCGCAAATGCGCAGAGGAAGGCTTCACCGGCAGTATCAAGGATTTTGTCGCCGCAAATCACCAGGCGCAAAAGCAGACCCTGGACGACTATGACATCAGTCTGAACCTGTTCGGTGCATCCGGACTTGGCCGAACTGCCGAGATCCACAACCAGGTATCCGACCGTTTCATCCGTCGGCTGTATGAAAACGGGCACCTGACCCGCATTGCCACCTCCCAGTTCTATGACGCAAAGGCAGGCGCATTCCTCAATGGCAGACAGGTCGTCGGCAAGTGCCCGGTGGAAGGATGCAACTCCGAAAAGGGCTATGCAGATGAATGTGATCTGGGACACCAGTATATGCCGGAAATGCTCATTAACCCCAAAAGCACACTGACCGGCGAAACTCCCATTATGAAAAAGGTCACCAACTGGTACTTCAATCTGACGGAGCAGAACGAGCTGCTGAACCAGTATGTTGCCGAGATCCGCACCCAGAAGAATGTGCGCCCCCTGGTTTCCAAGACCATCGGAGAATTTCTCAAGCCCCCGGTGATCTATATCAAAAACGAGTTCCTGGAACAATATGAAGCCTGCAAGGATCAGATGCCGGAACACGAATTCATTGAGGAACCGAAAAAGCCCTCCTTTACGATCGCCTTCAAAAAGCTGACGGACTGCGATCAGGCATGTGTGGTACTGGCAGAACAAGGCATCCGGTACCGTACCGGCAAGACCCTTGTCCCCTTCCGGCTTACCGGCAACGTGGAATGGGGCGTACCTGCACCCCAACTGGAGGGTGAGGAGCCTTTGACCATCTGGGTATGGCCCGAATCTCTGTGGGCGCCCATCTCCTTCACGATGGCATACCTGGAGCAGATCGGTCACAACACAGAGGAATGGAAGGACTACTGGTGCTCCAAGGATGCGCAGGTATACCAGTTCATCGGCGCTGACAACATCTACTTCTACGGCGTGGCGGAAATGGGCATGTTCATGGCTTTACAGGGCAAGGACAACCTGACCACTCATCCGGCTGATGGTCAGATGCAGCTGCCCATCCTGGTAGCAAACAACCACATTCTCTTCCTGGACAAAAAAGCGAGCAGCTCCGGCTCGGTAAAGCCTCCTATGGCAGCAGACCTGCTGCACTATTACACCGCAGAACAGCTGCGGATGCACTATCTTGGGCTAGGCCTTGGACAGCGCAGCGTCAGCTTCCAGCCTAAGCCCCTGAACCCCAACGCAAAGCCGGATGAAGCAGACCCGGTACTGAAGGACGGCTTCCTGCTCTCCAACGTATTCAACCGGATCATCCGTACCTGCATCTACACCACCCAGAAATACTACGATGGAGTCATGCCGGTGGGAGAGGTTTCCGCACCGGTGCTGGAGGCTGCAAAAAAAGCCATTCTGGATTATGAACGGTTTATGTACCGGTTTGAGTTCCACCAGGCCACCTATGTGCTGGATACCTATATCCGCAAGGCAAGCAAGCTGATGGTCAAGCAGCTTGGAGATGCGGACAAAAAGGAAGACGCACAGCTTCGCCGTCAGACCCTCATTGATGTATTCCATATGATCCGTACCGCAGCCGTGCTTCTGCACCCCATGGCACCGGAGGGAACCGAGAAAATCCTGGAGTATTTACAGCTGGATAAGTCCTTCTGGAGTTGGGATCATATTTTTGAGCCTATTTCTTTCTTCTGCGGCGGACAGGATCACAAGCTGAAATTCCTGGAGCCTCGTGTAGACTTTTTCACCCGGCACCCCAGTCAATTTGCACAAAGCGAGGGCACGGAGCAGTAATCCCCCGGTATAACGATCAAAACAAAACGAAAAGAGGGTTCCCATGAGCACTATTGAAAAAAAGATTGCCGGGCTGCTGCAAAAATATGATGTACTGCTAGGCTTTCTTGCAATATCCATCATTGCCTTTCAGCTACGCTGGCACTTGTATCCCCATGAAACCGCTGACTACAGTTTTTTCATGAAAAGCTGGATTGCCCAGCTGATGGAGCATCCTGGTCTGTCCGGCATCGGGCAGAATATCGGAGAATACAACGTACCCTATATGCTGTTTCTTGCCATTGTAGGCAGAACTAGCTTCAACGACCTGTACGAGATCAAGAATTTATCCGTGCTGTTCGATTTTCTGGGCAGTGCCGCCGCTGTGCTGTTGCTGTCCAAAATCAAGGGCACAAAGCTGCTGACTCCGCAGAACTTATTGGCATATTCCGTACTGCTGCTGGTTCCCAACACCTTCCTGAATTCCGCGTTCTGGGGGCAGTGCGATTTCATCTACGTGACCTTCCTGCTGCTGTGTACCTACTTCCTGGTGAAGGAGAACTATCCGGCAGCCATGATTTTCTACGGAATCGCTCTGGCATTTAAGCTCCAGGCAATTTTCTTCCTGCCAGTGCTGCTGATTTACTATTTTGCCTCCAGAAAGGTAAATATTATGCACTTTCTGTGGATTCCCCTGGTGTTCTTCATTATGGATCTGCCAGCCATCATTGCCGGCAGAGGTCTCTCCGACACGTTGAACATTTACCGGGCGCAGACGGATATTTACAAGCAGCTGACTATGAACTGCCCCAATCTGTTTGTGTTCATGCCCGGTGATTATGACCTGTTCTCCAAGCTGGGCATCTGGACGGCATTTGCCATCTTCATGGTCTCGGCCTTTGTGATTGCCCGGCAAGGCATCCGGGACAATAAGCAACTGGTACTGCTTGCACTGTGGAGCGCCATGGTCTGCATCTATTTCCTGCCTGCCATGCATGAACGGTATGTGTTCATCTGCTGCATTTTCAGTATTCTCTGGGCATTCATGTACCGGAAGGACTGGTGGATCGCTGTAGGCATCAATTTTGTCACCCTGCTTAGCAGTGCAAATTACCTGTTCAAGGTGGATATTATGGAAATGAAATATCTGGCGCTGGCAAATCTTGTACTGCTTGGGGCTATCACCATACGCCTGTTCTTTCAGTATCCCGCAGCAGCGCCCACACCAGCCGCTGCCTCTACTGCGGAAGCAAAGCCGGACAGAAACGGGAAATCTGCAAAAAAGCATACTTAAAGCAAACCGCCTTCTGATACAATCTCAGAAGGCGGTTTTTGTATTGAAACACTTGCTTTTTGCCGGACAATGTGTTACAATATAAAAAAGATTTTGTTTATCCACATGTGAAGAGGTCTCGAAGTGGTCATAACGGGACTGACTCGAAATTTCGGCAGAAGCTGGGAATTTCGTCCCCCCGAAAACCCCTGCTAATTCCCGGTTTTCAAAATTTCAAATCGAATACTTTTATGTTTTCTCTCCTGCCTTTCTCTCCAAAGGATTTTTGAGTGCTTTTGAAACGACGAGAATGGCGGGCGGAAATAGACA
>NZ_FR894913.1:0-277 GCF_000434255.1 Ruminococcus sp. CAG:379
ATTTTAAGGTGATCTACGGCTGTGAGGCGTATGTGGTCAACGACATTGCGGAGCGAAAGATCCTCATCGGGGAAACCGACAAGACCGTCAACGACACGATCATTATTTTTGATGTGGAAACCACTGGACTCAGTGCGGAACGGGATCGGCTCACGGAGATTGGTGCCATCAAGGTCAAGAATATGCGGGTGGCGGACTCCTTTCACACCTATGTGAACCCGGAGCGTCCCATTCCTCCGGAGATCACAGATCTGACCGGAATTCATGAGGGCATGGT
>NZ_FR894913.1:314-3263 GCF_000434255.1 Ruminococcus sp. CAG:379
CCAAAGGCGTCCCAGGCGCTGAAAGAATTTTTTGCCTTCTGCGGAGAGGATCCGGTGCTGGTTGCCCATAACGCCCGGTTCGATACCAGCTTTATCGATGCGGCTGCGGGCAGGGCGGGGCAGCGGTACGCTTATGCTTACATAGACAGTCTGGTGCTGTGTCAGGCTATGCTGCCGGATCTTGCAAAGCATAAGCTGAACGTTGTGGCAAAGCACCTGAAGCTGGGGAAGTTTGACCATCACCGGGCAGACAACGACGCAATGATGCTTGCAAAAATCTATCTGGAGCTTGTGGGACGACTGATCACGGAAAAAAAGCTGGAGTATTTGTCGGAGCTGAACACCAAGGTACAGAAGATCGATGCAAGGAAGCTGAAATCCTTCCACCAGATCATTCTGGCGAAAAACCAGACCGGACTAAAAAATCTGTATCGGCTGATCTCCTACGGACACATTGACTGCTTCTACAAAAAGCCCTTGATGCCAAAGTCCCAGCTGCTTAAGTACCATGAGGGATTGCTGTTCGGCAGTGCCTGTGAGGCGGGGGAACTGTTCCGTGCCATGGTGGACGGCAGACCCTATGCGGAATTGCTGGAGCTTGCGAAATTTTATGATTATCTGGAAATCCAGCCTCTGGGAAACAATGCGTTCATGCTCCGGAATGGTACGGCAGAATCTGAAGACGATCTGAAAAACTGGAACCGGATGATCTGTAAGATCGGGGACGATCTGGGATTGCCCGTGGTCGCCACCTGTGACGTGCATTTCATGGATCCCAAGGACGGAAAATACCGGCAGATTTTGATGGCTGGCAATGGCTTTAAGGATGCGGATCAGCAGGCACCCTTGTATCTGCGCACCACTGATGAAATGCTGGAGGAATTCTCTTACCTGGGACAGGAAAAGGCATACGAGGTAGTGGTGGAAAACACAAACCGGATCGCCGATCTCATTGATTTTGTACGTCCCATCCCCAAGGGCACCTTTACCCCGAATATCGAAGGGGCGGAGGAGGATCTGACCCGGATCACCAACAACCGGGCAAGGGAGATCTACGGGGATCCCCTGCCGGAGATCGTGGCTAAGCGGCTGGATCGGGAGCTGTCCTCCATCATCAAGCATGGCTTTTCCGTGCTGTATATTATCGCCCAGAAGCTGGTTTCCAACTCGGAGGAGCATGGCTATCTGGTAGGATCCCGTGGATCCGTTGGCTCCTCCTTTGTGGCATCCATGGCAGGCATTTCGGAGGTCAATCCGCTGGCACCTCACTATGTATGCCCCAAATGCAAGCACAGCGAATTTATCACAGACGGCAGCTATGGCTCCGGTTTTGATCTGCCGGCAAAGAACTGTCCCAACTGCGGCATTGAAATGCGCCGGGATGGGCACGATATTCCCTTTGAAACCTTCCTGGGCTTTGACGGGGACAAGGCGCCGGATATTGATCTGAATTTCTCCGGCGAGTATCAGTCCTCCGCCCACCGGTATACGGAGGAGCTGTTTGGAAGAGCCAACGTGTTCAAGGCGGGTACCATCAGTACCGTTGCGGAGAAAACCGCATTCGGATACGCCAAGCATTTTCTGGAGGATCGGAATGAATCCCAGAATCCGGCAGAGGAAAATCGGCTTGCCAAGGGCTGTACCGGCGTAAAGCGCACCACCGGACAGCATCCGGGAGGCATGGTGGTTGTGCCCTCCGACTATGATGTATATGACTTTACCCCGGTACAGCATCCGGCGGACAGTGCGGATTCCGACGTCATCACAACCCACTTCGACTTTCACAGCCTGCATGATACCATTCTGAAGCTGGATGAGCTGGGACACGTAGTGCCCACCCTGTACAAGCATCTGGAGGATCTGACCGGCATCAAGATTGCGGACGTTCCCACTACGGATCCGGACGTGATCCGTATGTGTACGGACGTATCCGTGCTTGGGGTCACCAAAGAGGACGTTTATTGTCCCACCGGCAGTCTGGGCATCCCGGAGATGGGTACCAATTTCACCATTGGCATGCTGATGGACGCAAAGCCAACTAAGTTCAGCGACTTTTTGCAGATTTCTGGTCTGTCCCATGGTACGGATGTATGGCTTGGCAACGCAAAGGATCTGATTGAGAACAAGACCTGTACCATTTCTGAGGTAATCGGTACCCGAGACAGCATCATGACCTATCTGCTATATAAGGGGGTCGAGCCCAAGCAGGCGTTCCAGATCATGGAGGACACCCGTAAGGGTAAGGCACCGAAAACCTTTACCCCGGAGCGGATCCAGATGCTGAAGGATCACAACGTACCCCAGTGGTACATAGACAGCTGTTTGAAGATTAAGTACATGTTCCCCAAGGCCCATGCGGCAGCCTATGTTATCGCAGCCATCAAGCTGGGCTGGTTCAAGCTCCACAAGCCCCTGGAATTTTACTCCACCTATTTTACTGTCCGTGGTGGAGATTTTGATGCGGATCTGGCAGTCCGGGGCATTGCTGCCGTCCGGAACCGGATCGAGGAGCTGCGTGCCCTTGGAAATGACCGGAGCAAGAAGGAAAACGACCTGTATGATATCCTGCTGATCGTCAACGAAATGATGTCCAGAGGGTATGAGTTCCTGCCCATCGATCTGTATAAATCCCATGCGGTGAAGTACCTGATTGAGGACGGAAAGATCCGGATTCCCTTTGGTGCTTTGTCTGGCGTGGGAGAAGCAGCGGCTATGAGCCTGTATGAGACCGCACAGGCACGGGATTTTGTATCCATCGAGGAGTTCCAGAACAAGTGCGGTGCGTCAAAAACCATAGTGGATACCCTGGAAAGCATCGGCGCTTTGGGCGCATTGCCGAAATCCAGTCAGATGACGCTGTTCTAACTTGACTTTTTTATAATACTATGCTAACATGTTAGCATAGTAAAGTGATGAAAGGAGTGCGGCAGCAGCCGCAGGCAGCCATGA
>NZ_FR894913.1:3276-10114 GCF_000434255.1 Ruminococcus sp. CAG:379
CGCAGGCAGCCATGAGATACTACGATTTGATTACCCCGGAGGGCACAAAGGATTATTTGTTTACCGAATGCGCACAGCGCCGCAGCGTGGAGCACCGGATCGAACAGATTTTCAGAAGCCGGGGATTTTCTGAGGTCATCACACCGGTCCTGGAGTTTTTTGATGTATTCAGTCACAAGTCCGCATACTTCCCCCAGGAGCAGATGTATAAATTTGCGGACAGCAAGGGACGGCTGTTGGTGATCCGCCCGGATTCCACCATGCCAATCGCCCGGGTGGTTGCAACCCGGCTGAAGGATGCGCCCCTGCCCCTGCGGCTGTACTACAACCAGTGCGTATATGCCAACACACCCCAGCTAAAGGGACGCAGCGACCAGGTTGCCCAGACTGGCATTGAGCTGATCGGTTCGGATTCCAAGCTGGCGGATCTGGAAGTGATCTCCACCGCCCTGGAGGTGCTGGAGGCTTGTGCCTACGACACCTTCTCCCTGGAGCTTGGGGATATTGCCGTATTCAAGGAATTGATGAATCAGCTGCACACGGACGAGGAAACCCAGGAACAGATCCGCAGTCTGATTGAATTCAAGAACTATCCTGCCCTCAATGACCTGCTGGATACCATCGGGGACAGCGAAACAGTTCGGGCAGTGAAGATGCTGCCCCGTCTGTTCGGCGGCGAGGAGGTTTTTGAAAAGGCTGCCCGGTACTTCAAGGGTGAGAAGATGCAGGCCATTCTGGACAATCTCCGCAGCGTATATGAGGATGCAGTCCGGCTGTGCGAGAACGGCAAGGTGACCATTGACCTGGGTATGGTCAACCGGACGGACTACTACACCGGCATCATCATCAAGGGCTATTTGTCCGGCTATGGGGACGAGGTATTGTCCGGCGGACGGTATGACAAACTGATCGCAGAGTTTGGCTATGACGTACCGGCAACTGGCTTTGCAGTGCATGTGGACGCCATTTCCCAGGTATATGCAAAGCATGATCCCCAGGTACCTGTACATAGTGATGTGCTGATTTATGCCGGAGAAGGCTGTGCGGCACAGGCAATCTGCCGGGCAAAGAAGCTCCGGGCGGAGGGTCTGATTGTGGAGCTTGCGATGCAGGATACGGTGGAGGATGCAAGAGCCTATGCACGGCAGCGAGGCATTGCCAAGCTGGTAATCATCAACGACGAAGCAGCAACGGAAATCATTTCCGGCTGATGGTATAAAGGAGAGACGGAAATGGAAAAACCATTGCGCATTGCCCTGACCAAGGGCAGACTGGAAAAGGACACGATCGGGCTGCTGGAATCTCTGGGCTTTGACTGTACCGCAGTCCGGGAAAAGGGAAGAAAGCTGATTCTGCCGATCCCGGACGCAAACCTGGAAGTGGTACTTGCCAAGGCGGCGGACGTGATTACCTATGTAGAGCACGGCGTGTGCGATATGGGTGTGGTCGGCAAGGATACCATTATGGAAATGAACGGAAAGTTCTACGAACTGGTGGATCTGGGCTTCGGCAAGTGTAAATTCGCCCTTGCCGGCAAAAAGGGAGACGATTTTTACGCCGGCATCGGGGTCAAGACCATCGCCACCAAATATCCAAATGTAGCAAGAGCCTTTTTTGAAGCCAAGGGTATGGACGTTGAGATCGTCAAGATCGAAGGCTCCGTGGAGTTGGCACCCCTGCTGGATCTTGCCAACGGCATTGTGGACATCGTAGAAACCGGATCAACCCTGCGGGAAAACGGGCTGGAGGTCTTTGAGGATGTGGCACCCATTTCTGCCCGGTTGATCGTGAATACGGTAAGTTTAAAGCTGCGGCAGGCGCAGATCGAGTCCCTGATCGAGAAGATCGAAGCACAGCTGAACAAATAGGAGGACAAAGCCATGATGAAGAAGATTTATGCCAACGGCACCGACGAGAAGGCATTTCTGGAGCAGCTTGCAAAGCGTACCGGCGAAACAGATAAGCGGGTAAGCCAGATCGTAACGGAAATCATCGAAACCGTCCGGGCAGGCGGCGATCAGGCTGTACAAAATTATACCAAGCAGTTTGACGGGGAACTGCCCCAGTACTATGAGGTGCCCCAGGAGGTCATTGAGGATGCGTTGAACGAGGCGGATGAGGATTTTGTCAATGCACTGCTGGATGCCATGGAGAACATCGCAGATTTCCACAACCGGCAGCGTGAAAACAGCTTCGTCAACGCCTTGCCCAACGGGGTTCTGCTGGGACAGCGAATCCGAGGTCTGAAGCGTGTGGGTCTGTATGTGCCCGGCGGCACGGCAGCATATCCCTCCAGTGTACTGATGAACGCCATTCCGGCAAAGATCGCCGGGGTGGAGGAAATCATTATGGTAACGCCACCCCAGAAAGACGGCACTCCCAATCCGGATATTCTGGTGGCAGCAGCCATCTGCGGCGTGGACAGGGTATTTCTCAGCGGTGGTGCCCAGGCCATTGCGGCTTTGGCATACGGCACGGAGCAGATTCCCCGGGTGGATAAGATCGTAGGACCCGGCAATATTTACGTTGCCACTGCCAAGAAGCTGCTGTATGGAGTTGTGGACATTGACATGGTGGCTGGTCCCAGTGAGATCCTGGTGCTGGCGGATGATACGGCGGATCCCGCATTCGTAGCCGCTGATCTTATGTCCCAGGCGGAGCATGACAAGCTGGCGTCCTCCATTCTGGTCACCACCAGCGAGAAGCTGGCGGATGCAGTGCTGGTGGAATTGGAAAAGCAGGTACAGAGCCTTTCCCGGAAGGAGATCATCGAAGCCTCTCTCCGGGATCAGGGTGCCATTCTGATCTGCGACTGCGTGGATTGTGCAGTGGAGCTTGCCAATGCCATTGCGCCGGAGCATCTGGAAGTACACCTGCAAAACCCCATGGAGTATCTGGGCAGACTGGACAATGCAGGCTCCGTATTCCTGGGTCAGTATGCTTCCGAGCCTCTGGGCGACTATTTTGCAGGCCCCAATCACGTGCTGCCCACCAGCGGCACAGCACGGTTCTTCTCGCCCCTGTCCGTTTCCAGCTTCTTAAAGCGTTCCGGTTATGTGTACTACACCAAGGAAGCTCTGGCGGACGCAAAGGATGACATTGTTCTGATCGCAGAGCGGGAGGGACTGACCGCCCACGCCAATGCCATCAAGGTACGGTTTGCAAAGGATTGACCGGAAGGAGAGAATGCTATGCAGTATCAGCTGAATCAGAAGCTGGCGGATCTGGTACCCTATGATCCCATTCAGGGCACATATCAGATCCGGCTGGATGCCAATGAATCCTACATTTCCCTGCCGGGGGAACTGCGTCGGCAGATCGGAGAGGCTGTTGCCGCCCTGCCGTTGAACCGATACCCGGATCCTCTGTCCCGGAAGGTGAATGAAGCATTTGCAGCTTACTACGGGTTGAATCCGGATTGCATCACCTCCGGCAACGGGTCGGATGAATTGATCAGCATCATCACCAGCTGTTTTCTGGAAAGCGGCGACACCATTGTAACCCTGGAACATGATTTTTCCATGTATGCTTTTTACAGCAGTCTGTATGAGTTGAAGGTGGAGGTCTGCCCCAAGCGGCAGGATCTGACCATTGACGTGGACAGGCTCATTGCCTTCTGCAAGGAAACCCATGCAAAGGCAGTGGTTTTCTCCAACCCATGCAATCCCACTTCTCTGGGGGTAGGTCGTACTGAGATCCGCCGTTTGTTGAATGCACTGGATTGCCTGGTGATCCTGGACGAAGCGTATATGGATTTCTGGGATCAAAGTATGCTGCCGGAGCTTTCCGCATATGACAACTGCATTATTCTCAAGACCTGTTCCAAGGCGCTTGGGCTTGCCGGGATCCGGCTCGGGTTTGCTGTAGCCGGAAAGACCATCACCCGGGCGCTTCGGGCGGCAAAATCCCCCTACAATACGGATATGATCGCCCAGACCATCGGCACCATTCTGTTGCAGCAGCCGGATTATCTCCGTGCATGCACAGCACAGATTACAGAGCGTGCAAAGCAGCTGTATCAGGGAATCACGCAGTTACAATCTAAGTATCCTAACATATTGGAACAGGTGTATGACAGCCGCACAAACTTTGTCTATGTGCGTACCTCGTATGATGCACAGTTGTATCAGATGCTGTTGGATGCGTCCATTGCTATCCGCCGGTTCCGGGGCTTTCTGCGGATTTGTACCGGCTCATCGGAGGAGAATGCAGCATTGCTGGAGGCACTGACCCAAAGCCTGCAAACACTTTCTGCCAAGGAGGAGAGCCTATGAGAACAGGAGCTGTAGACCGGAATACCCGGGAAACCCAGATTCACGTAGAAGTGTTATTGGACGGAAAGGGCACAGCCCAGATCGACACAGGCATTGGTTTTTTTGACCATATGCTTACTGCCCTGTCCGCCCACAGCGGCATCAGCATGGTGATCCACACGAAGGGGGATCTGTATGTGGATTCCCATCACACGGTGGAGGACACGGGCATCGTACTGGGGGAGGCGCTGAAGCAGGCACTGGGAGATAAGTCCGGCATCTGCCGATACGGCACGGCGTATATTCCAATGGACGAGTCCCTGGCGTTCGCCTCCCTGGACATCAGCAACCGCCCCTTTCTGGTGTGGAATGGCAGCTTTGCCACCCCCATGATCGGCGCATTCGACACCAATCTGGCGGAGGAATTTTTCCGTGCCTTTGCCTTTCATGCGGGTATTACCCTGCATGTGAACATGCTGTATGGCAGCAACGATCATCACAAGTGCGAGGCAGCCTTCAAAGCGGTTGCTCATGCACTGAAAGCGGCGATTACGGAAAATGAAACCGGTACAGTACTTTCCACAAAGGGGGCGTTGTAATGATCGCAGTGATCGATTACGGGGCAGGAAACATTTTCAGCGTAGAAAATGCCCTGCGATACCTGGGACAGGAACACATATTGACAGATGATCCGGACACCATCCGCCAGGCGGACGCCATCATTCTGCCTGGAGTGGGGGCGTTCCCCAGTGCCATGCAAATGCTCCATGCCCATGGACTGACGGAGCTTTTACAGCAGCAGGCAAAAGAGAAGCCCTTTCTGGGGATTTGCCTGGGCATGCAGATGTTGTTTGAGAAGAGCTATGAATTTGAGCCTTGCGAGGGGTTGGGACTGCTGCCGGGAACGGTGGAGCGGATCCCGGATCACGGGCTGGTGATTCCTCATATGGGCTGGAACAAGCTGGATCAAAAGCTGGACTGCCCCATGCTGAAGGATCTGCCGGAGGATGCATATGTGTATTTTGTGCATTCCTATCAGGCTATGTGCCCGGATTCGGTGATTGCAGCGTCCTGTGAATACGGCAGCACCATTCCCGCTTTGGTATATGACGGAGCATATGTATTCGGTGCCCAGTTCCATCCGGAAAAAAGTGGTGAGATTGGGTTACAGATGCTGCGGAACTTTGCGGCATTGGCATAAGGAGAGAACATATGATTATTTTACCAGCAATTGATATCAAGGACGGCAAATGTGTCCGGCTCTGGAAGGGGGATTTCCAGACTGCGGAACAAGTGGCAGAAAGCTATATGGACACTGCCCAGGGCTTTGCGGAGGCAGGTGCCCAGTGGATCCATATGGTGGATCTGGACGGGGCAAAATCCGCACAGCCGGTCAACGCTGACATTTTCCTGGATGTAGCAAAGCATACACCGCTGAGGGTGGAGCTCGGAGGCGGCATCCGTTCTCTGGACACGGTGGAATATTACCTGTCCGGGGGTATCAGCCGGGTGATTCTTGGATCCATTGCCCTGAAAAACCCCCGGATTGTCAAGGAAGCAGTGGCAGAATACGGGGATCGGATTGCAGTGGGGATCGATGCCAAAAACGGCAAGGTAGCCGCAGAGGGCTGGCTGGATGATTCCGATGTGGATTACATTGCCCTTGCCCGGGAAATGATCTGTGCCGGAGTGGGTACCTTCATTTTCACGGATATTTCCAAGGACGGCACGCTGTCCGGCGTCAATGCGGAACAGCTGTCCGCTTTGGCGGATGCCACCCGTGGGCAGTGTAATATCATTGCCAGCGGCGGTGTGCATACCATTGAAGATATCCGCATCTGCCGGGAGATGGGGCTGTATGGAACCATCTGCGGCAAGTCCCTGTATAAGGGTACGCTGGATTTGCGGGAAGCCATTGCTGAGGCACAGCCTGTGAATCAAGCCGACTGAAAGGAGTGGCAGCTATGCTTGCAAAACGAATCATCCCCTGTCTGGATGTACGCAACGGCAAGGTGGTCAAGGGCGTGAATTTTCAAGGCATCCAGGACGTAGGGGATCCGGTGGAGTGCGCAGCGGAATACAACCGGCAGGGTGCGGATGAACTGGTGTTCTATGATATCACCGCCTCCCATGAGGGGCGGGGTGTGATCCTAGACGTGGTGCGCCGGGCTGCCCAGCAGGTATTCGTCCCGCTCACCGTAGGTGGAGGCATTTCCACCATCGACGACTTCCGGGAGACCCTGCGTGCCGGTGCAGACAAGGTTTCCATCAACTCCTCCGCCGTAAAGAATCCGAAGCTGATCGCAGAGGCGGCGGATATTTTCGGCAGTCAGTGCGTAGTGGTGGGCGTGGATGCAAAGCGGAATGGCACTGGCGGCTACACGGTGTATGTAAACGGAGGGCGGATCGATATGCACCTGGATCTGATCCAGTGGGTCAAGGAGATCCAGCGCCTGGGGGCAGGGGAGATCTGTCTCAACTCCATTGATGCGGACGGCACAAAGGCTGGCTTTGACATCGAGATGCTGAATGCCGTGTGTGATGCGGTCAAGATCCCGGTGATCGCCAGCGGCGGCTGCGGCAGC
>NZ_FR894913.1:10159-27377 GCF_000434255.1 Ruminococcus sp. CAG:379
TTGAACAGACGGGAGCAACCGCTGCCCTGGCAGCATCCTTGTTCCATTTCAAGGAACTGACCGTGCAGCAGGTCAAGACCCATTTAAAACAGCAAGGCATTGCCGTGCGGTAAGGAGAAAGCCATGAATCTGGATCGATATTTTCAAAAGGCGGAGCTGATCCCTGCCATCGTATACGAGGCAAGCACCGGGCAGGTTCTGATGCTCGCATATATGAACCGGGAAAGCATGCAAAAGACTCTGGAAACCGGATATACCTGGTTCTGGAGCCGCTCCCGGCAGGAACTGTGGAACAAGGGGGCGACCTCCGGACATTTGCAGAAGGTGCTGGCCATTGACGCAGACTGCGACAATGATACCCTGCTTGTCACGGTGGAGCAAACCGGTGCAGCATGTCATACCGGGCATCACAGCTGCTTCTACACAAGAATTTATGAAAGACAGACGGAGGAATGAACCATGTCCAATAACGTATTAGAGGATCTGTATCAGGTGGTACTGGACCGGAAGGCCCAGTATGCGTCCAGCGGCGAATCCGCTGATGAGATCAAAAAGAAGTCCTACACCTGCTATCTGTTTTCCCAGGGAGAGAACAAGATTCTGAAAAAGTGCGGCGAAGAATGCACCGAAATGGTGATCGCCGCAAAGAATCATGACAACAACGAGCTGAAGAATGAAATTTCCGACCTGCTGTATCATATTATGGTACTGTGCGCTGAGGAAAACCTGCCCTTTTCAGAGGTGGAAGCAGTCCTGGAGGAGCGCAGCAAGAAGATCGGCAATCTGAAGGTGCTTAAGCAGGTAGATCACGAAACCTGATCCAGTCACATTTCCCCCTTCCGGCGAATATGATGTACAGAAGTACAATATCTGCGCTTCAAAAAGCAATGTGAAGGAGGAAGGTTATGAGCGAATGTTTGCATTCGGACTGCCCCCAGGACGCTGTCCCGGTAAAGGTTAACCGTGTGTTTGACAGCTGCAGCGATAAGGACTGTCTCACCGGCGTGGTAGTCAGACTGGAGGGCTGTGAGCTGCCGCCCCATTGTGCATTTGTAAAGACCAAGTGTGTATCCATCCGGGATGTGTGCATTTCCGTGGAGCCGGTTCCGTTCAATCGGGGATTCTACTCCATTGATCTGACCTATACATTTGACGTGGATCTACTGGCCAGCGACCGTGCATGTGAACCGGGTATGCCTCTGCGTGGCACTGCCACTGCAACCAAGACCTGCATACTCTACGGCAGTGAATCTGCTACCAAGACCTTTACCAGTTCCGGGGAATCCACCGGACACACCAATTCCTGCTGCAACATCGTGAATCTGCCTGTGGCATCCGTCCAGGTGGTAGATCCGGTGGTGCTGGAGGCAAAAATCGGCAGGGGACACTGCAAGTGTGCATCCGGGGAAACGGATATGCCAAACCGTGCGGTGATCCTCACACTGGGTCTGTTCTCTATCGTGGAGCTGTCCAGACCGGTGACGGTGCTGATTCCCACCTATCCCTATACCGTACCGGCAAAGGCGTGCTGTGCTAACAACGACAGCCCCTGCGAGGTATTCAGCCGACTTCAGTTCCCGACAGAGGAGTTTTCTCCCATTCCCCTTGAAGCATCCGGGAACCAGGAAAGCTGTGGCTGCGGCTGTGACGAGTAATGAAAACAGGGCGGCTGTCAGCCGCCCGTTTTCCGGTTAAGGAGTTGCTATGCGGTATCGCCGAACCCGTCGTCCTCGAAAACGGATCCTGGTGGGTGTGCTTTTGCTTTGTGGGTTAATCCTGTGGATTTTATGGCTGGGAATCCGGATTCGGGAGCCCTTTTCTGCCGCTTGCACCCATGTGATCCGGCAGGATGCCACCCGGATCCTGGTTGAAAGTACGGAACACGCCCTACAGCAGACCAGGGAGGAGCAAGGAGAGTTTGCAGCCATTGTGAAAAACGAATCCGGCGAGATCGTCTCCGTGGAGCTGCTGTCCGGAGCGGTAAGCAGATTTCAGAATCAGGTGACCGGCAGGGTGAATGAGGCGCTGAACCAATATGCATCCAGCCGGGTTTCGGTTCCTCTCGGATCGGCAAGTGGCATGACGCTGCTTGCCGGCAGGGGACCCAATGTGCAGGTGCAGGTGCGGCCGGCTGGCAGCGTACAGACGGAGCTTCTGACCCAATTCACCCAAGCTGGCATCAACCAGACCTGTCACCAGATCCTGCTGCGGCTGACGCTGACGCTGGATGTGGCAGCGCCCTTGCAATGTCAGCCGGTGACGGTTACATATACCTGCCTGTTGTCGGAAACAATTATCGTAGGAAAAACGCCCGATGGTATCTGGGCACCGTAAAGGAGAAAGCAATGGACTTTGAACAAGCAAAGCTGCGGCTAGCCCAGCTGACCAAGGAGATTGAACAGCATAATTATGCCTACTATGTGTTGGATGCCCCTACCATTGAGGACTGTGACTATGATGCACTGATGCGGGAGCTGAAGGCCATTGAAACAGAGTATCCCCAGCTGCTCAGTCCCCATTCCCCCTCCCAGCGAGTAGGCGGCATGGCACTCAGCGATTTTCAGAAGGTGACCCATACGGTTCAGATGGGCAGTTTGCGGGATGTATTCTCCTTTGAGGAGGTTGCGGCTTTTGTGGCAGAGTGTCAGCAGAAGCTGGATGCCCCCAGGTTTACGGTAGAGCCAAAGATTGACGGTCTGTCCGTATCCCTGCTGTATGAAAACGGGGTGCTGACCTGTGGCTCCACCCGTGGGGATGGCTTTGTTGGGGAGGATGTGACCGGAAATATCCGGACGATTCGATCCATCCCCCTGCGGCTGGAGGATGCACCAGCCTTGCTGGAGGTGCGTGGTGAGATATTTATGCCCCGGGACAGCTTTTTGAAGCTGGTAGAGCAGCAGGAGCTTGCGGACGAGCAGCCCTTTAAGAACCCCAGAAATGCAGCAGCCGGTTCCCTGCGGCAAAAGCATGCGGAGGTTACAGCGAAACGGCGGCTGGACATTTTTGTGTTCAATGTGCAGCAAATGACAGGCGGACTCCACGGTACCCATGCGGAATCTCTGACCTGGATGCGGAAGCTGGGCTTCAAAACGGTGGAGTTCCGGCTTTGTGAAACCTACCAGGAGATCCGGGAACATATTAGCCGCATCGGAGAGGAACGTGCCAAGCTGCCCTATGATATTGACGGCGTAGTCATCAAGGTCAATGACCTTGCCCAACGGCAGGTGATGGGTGCCACCACCAAGGTGCCCAAATGGGCAGTGGCATACAAATTTCCGCCGGAAGAGAAGGAAACCCGGCTGCAGAAAATTGAGGTGAATGTTGGGAGAACCGGTGCCATTACGCCGGTAGCGGTGTTTGATCCCATCACCCTTGCAGGCACCAGCGTCAGCCGGGCAGTGCTGCACAACCAGCAGTTTATCGCCGATAAGGACATTCGGGTGGGAGATATGATCCGGGTGCGAAAGGCGGGGGAGATTATTCCGGAGGTACTGGCTTCCGTATCCCATCAGCCGAATTCGGTGCCCTATACATTGCCCACCCACTGTCCGGTATGCGGCACGGAGGCTGTCCGGGATCCGGAGGAAAGTGTGCTGCGCTGTCCCAATACGGACTGTCCGGCACAGCTGTTGAAGAATGTGATCCACTTTGCCAGCAAAGGGGCAATGAACATTGACGGCATGGGCCCCGCCATTGCGCAAGCACTGCTGGACAACGGAAAGATCCACTCCGTTGCGGATCTGTACACTCTGACCATGGAGGACCTGCTGTCCCTGGATCGCTTTGCAGAGAAATCCGCCCGGAATCTGCTGGATGCCATTGAAAAATCCAAGTCGGCTCCCCTGGATCGGGTGATCTTCGGGCTTGGCATCCGGGGCATCGGACAGCGTGCAGCAGTATTGCTTTGCGATCGTTTCCCCAGTGTGGAGCAGATCATGAATGCCTCTGTGGAGCAGCTTGCCGACATTGACGGCTTCGGAAGCATTATGGCGGAAAGCGTGGTTCAGGCGTTTCGGGAGCAGCACCGGGTGGCATTGGTGCAGCGGCTACAGGCATGCGGTGTGACCATGCAGTATCAGGCGGCGCAGGCACAGGATCAGCGTTTTGCGGGCATGACCTTTGTGCTGACCGGCACGTTGCCTACCATGAAACGGGAAGAAGCGAAAAAACTGATCGAATCCTTTGGTGGCAAAGTATCCGGCAGTGTATCCAAGAAAACCTCGGTGGTGGTTGCCGGAGAGGATGCGGGCAGCAAGCTGATGAAAGCGGAAAGCCTTGGCGTGGAAGTCATTGATGAAGCTGAGCTGCTGCGCCGGACGGGAGCATAAAAGAGCACCCCTGGATGATACATCCAGGGGTGCTTTCAATCTATCATGGGAATAACCAGAACATCCTTTGTGGTGGTTTGCAGAAGCTGCGGAACGGTCTGGGGCGGTGCTGTAGTAACGGTTTCAGAAGCAGCAGGCTCCGTGCCGTCCGGTATATCGGTCTCTGCACCTGGCACATCTGTACCGGACACTACCTGGGTTTCTGTGGTGTCTCCAGTTTGCAGGGGAATGGGATTGCCATTTTCATCGGTTACCAGATTTCCGTTTTCGTCCGTCATCATAGGCTCCGGTATGGTGGTCTGGGGCTGTTGCTCCTCGATCACATCCCAGATGCTTTTTGTAACTGCAGGTATGGTTTCCACCGGATTCGCCTTGGAGGAGGATGCATTCTTCTGCTCATTGAGCCGGCTCAGTGTGATTCCCAGGATCCCCAGCAGCAGAACCAGAAAAATGGCAATGGCAGCATAAACTATATTTTTCAAATCGTACTCCTATTCCTTGGGCGGTTTGCCCTTGTATGGATTCTTCACGTTAGCAAGGGGATTGTGTTCAATGGCGTCCTGCCGCTGTTCATCGGACAGGTGGGTGTAAATCTCGGTGGTGGCGATGCTCTTATGTCCCAGGATCTCCTTTAGGGTCAGCGTATCCACATTTCCGTGCTGGTACATCAAAGTGGCTGCCGTATGCCGCAGCTTATGCGTGGACAGCCCTCTCCCTCCAAGATCCGCATTTTTCAGCACGCTTTCTACGATCTGCTGTACACGGCGGCGACTGATGCGCCGGTTGTTCCGACTCAAAAACAGAGCGTTTGGCTCGGTGGGAGGATTCTTCCGGGTTTGCAGATATTCAGTGATCGCCGACAGGCAGGCGTCATTCAGATAGATCATTCGTTCCTTATTGCCCTTGCCCAGTATCCGAAGCCGACGTTCGTACATATCCACGTCCTGTACGTTGATTCCCACCAGCTCACTGAGCCGGATGCCGCAGTTGAGAAACAGCACCAGTATGCAGTAATCCCGCTGTGGTTGATCGGATTCCACGGAGGACAACATCCGCAGGCTTTCCTCCAGGGACAGGAACTTTGGCAGGCTGTGTTTGATGCCGGGCAGCTCCAGATGCTCCGCCGGGTTCTTCTCCAGCAAGGACATGTTATAGGTCAGGTAGGAGAAAAAGCCCTTGACTGCGGAGGTTTTGCGGCTTCTGGCACGATCCCGGTTTTGCCGGTCATCCTGTAGGTAGTACTCAAATTGGTAAATATCCTGCAATGTGACCTGCCGCAGCAGGGTTATGTCCACATCCCGGATGTCCATGTCTTCCACAGCCGGTTGGTTGTGCTCGGTTTTCATGAATTTGATATACTTGAGGAACAAACGAAGATCCAGGTTATACTCCGCCACCGTCCGGGGTGAACGCCCCTTGACGATGCTTAGAAAAATCAGATAATCGTTCAGGATCTCCGGATTGTCCGGAGATTTGGCTTGTTGCATGCTTAACTCATCTCCACTGTAACGATAAACCCGTCCATGTTATTGCCGGAAATGCTGTATTCCTTGTCAGTGGGAACGGAAACGTCCGTACTTCCGGATTTTTCCGCAGGTACATAGTAGATGCGGTAGCTTTTCCCGCCTGCTTCATAATCCAGAGGCTGCTGAAGGGTATAGCTCTTGAGCTGTTCCAGATATTCCTCCAGGCACAGGCTGTTTTCCGTCATGTATGCCGCATGGGGAACGCCCACATAGCGGAATTTATAGGTACTGCCCTTGGTACCAGTCACAGAGTCCTTATCCACCGGATAGCGCAGGATGAACCCATATGCAGACATATTATCAGAGATCCACTTGTAATCCCCCTCCGGCTTATAGTAATAGGAACTCTTGCCCTTGGGGAAAATGCCCAGATTAAAATTCAGTCCTGTGTGGTATTCCGTATAGCCGGCGGCAACATCGCTACTCTTGGATTTATTCATGCTTTCCTGGGCTGCCTTGCTGCGGTAACCGGAGATCACCATAATATCCACGTTGTGTGTGCTGTTGTAATAACCCTCCATCAGCGCATTGAACTGCTCGATTACCCGTTTGTCCAAAAGCGTATCCCAGTCCTTAGCCTGGTAGGTGGACAGCTTATTCTGGTAGATGGATACCAGGTTGTCCTCATTATCCGGGAAGTGGTATTCATGATCCTTGTTGACCACAACCAGATCACCGGTATAAACCGCTTCTGCATCCATCGCCGCAGTCTTATATCCCGTCGGATCCACCGATGCTGTGGAATCCGTTCCGGAAGGATCGGTGCTGCCCGGAGTGCCGGAAGCCGGATCTGTGGAGACAACGGAGTTGTCTTTGCCGGAGCTGCTGTCTCCGGTAGAATTGTCGCCGCCGCAGGAAGTGATACAGGAAACCAGCAGTACGATCAGAATGATAAAAATCACAGCAACAGCTATGATCCGGTCGTATCGGACAACGGTTTTTCTCTTATTTGTCTGTGCCATAGTAACAGTCCTTTCCGTGCATAATATTCTTATTTATCATAACATATTCTGCGGGAAAAGTAAACAGTTTTTTGTGTGAATTCTGACATTGCGGAATCAGGGCTTCTGTGGTATACTGGAAATATAATGTTCAGAAAGGGGAGAACAGATATGGAAGAATCCGTTGCACTGCGATCCTATTTTCAAGCGCATAAGCAGGAAATGATCGATACCCTGGCGGCATGGGTCGCTGTCCCCAGTGTCCGTGGAGACGCCAGACCCGGCATGCCGTATGGAACAGAACCGGCCCGGATGCTTAAGCTCGCCCTGGAGCAATGTGCCGCCCTGGGATTTCAAACAGAATCTGTGGCGAATTGTATGGGCAGTGTGGAACTGAATGATCTGCCTGCCGCACTGGCTGTACTGTGTCATCTGGATGTGGTGCCGGCAGGGGAGGGCTGGAGCCAGGATCCCTTTGTGCTGACCTATCGGCAGAATACGGATCGGCTCTATGGCAGAGGAGCCATTGATAACAAAGGACCTGCGGTGGCCGCTTTGTATGCTATGCGTGCCATCCGGGAATTGCACATTCCGATGAAGCACGGAGTACGTCTGCTTCTGGGGACGGATGAAGAAAACGGTTCCTCCGATCTGACCGCCTATTTGCAGCAGCGTACCATGCCGCCCATGGTGTTTACTCCGGACGGAGACTATCCGGTCATCAACATTGAAAAGGGCATGCTCCGGCTGACTCTGACCGCAGGCATAGAGTTGGTGGAATCCGGCTGCCGGGTCGAAGCTATGGAGGGCGGTACTGTGGTAAACGGAGTACCTGCCTGTGCAAGTGCCCGGATCCGGGATTGCAGTAGACAACAGATGGAATCCTTGTGCAAACAACTGCCGGAGGGGATCCGGGCTGACCTGTCCGAAACGGATGGTTATTGCTGCGTGACCCTACAGGGACTCAGCGCACATGCCTCCAAGCCGGAGTTGGGAAAGAATGCCCTGACTGCTTTGCTGGATCTGCTGGTGCAGCTGCCCCTGCCGGATGAACAGCATGCCTTGCTGAATGTCCTCCACGCAGCGTACCCATATGGGGATACGGATGGTACGGCTCTGGGCATCGGCTGCCGGGATGAAAAATCCGGTGCACTGACCCATGTATTAAGTCTGCTGACCTATCAAGAGGGCAGGCTGACTGCCTGGGTGGATCTGCGGTATCCCCTTTGCGGAGATGGGGAAGCCATCATTGCCAGGATCACAGAGGTACTGAAGTCCGGCGGTATTTCCACACAGTTGCAGATGCACCACAAGCCCCATGAAACGCCGGAGAGCAGTCCTTTTGTACGGACCCTGCTGGATGTGTATGCCCAATGCACCGGGCAATCGGCACATGCACTTGCCATCGGAGGCGGCACTTATGTACACGACATTCCCGGCGGTGTGGCATTCGGCGCAGAATTTCCCGGAGAAGAAAATCAGATGCATGGAGGCGATGAGTCCATCCGGGTTGAGAGCTTTCTGAAAATTGCAGAATTGACCGCCCTTGCTATGATCCGGCTTTGCGGCGATGCCTCGGAGGAAATGCTATGAGCAGGATTGTAATTCTCACCGGCAGTATGCGACGGGGTGGGAATACGGATCTGCTGGCGGAGGCATTTGCCCGAGGTGCCAGTCTGCACAACCAGGTGGAAATCCTCTCCGTTGCAGATTATCCGGTACACCCCTGCCTGGGATGCAATGCCTGTATGCAGCGGCAAGGGCATACCTGCGTCCAGCAGGATGCCATGCAGGAAATCTACCCTAAGCTCCGGGATGCGGACGTGCTGGTGCTGGCATCTCCCGTATACTTTTACGGAATCAGTGCCCAGCTGAAAGCCATCATCGACCGGCTTCACACGCCCATGCGGGATTCCTTCCGGATCCGTCGAACAGCTTTGCTGCTGGTGGGTGCAGCCAGCTTGCCGGAGCTGTTTGATGCAATCCTGACAGAATACAAACTTGCATGCCGTTTCTTTCATCTGGAGCATGCTGGACAGGTACTGGTGTGGGGAGCCAAGGAAAAAGGGGATGTCCGGACAGGGGATGCCTTGCAGCAGGCTTATGACCTGGGTGTATCCATCGCTGAACCTTCACGGAATCTTGCAAAAGCCAGAAGACTGTGTTATACTAAAAAATAAAGTGACGAGGTATCCGTCAGAAAGGAAAATGTATATGCCTTATATCGATCTGAAAACAAATGTGGCAGTTTCCGAGGAAAAGAAAACTGCGCTCAAATCTGCTCTGGGGCAGGCAATCACCCTGCTGCCCGGCAAAAGCGAACAGTGGCTCATGGTGGGCATCCAGCCCGATTACAGCTTATGGTTTCAGGGTAGTGATGCACCCGCAGCCATGATCCATGTGGAAGTGTTGGGTGCTCCCAACCCGTCTGCATACGAGAATATGTCGGCGAAGCTATGTGAAATCTGCGCCGCTGAACTGCGCATTCCCCAGAATCGGGTCTATGTTTGCTACAGCGAAACAGCAAACTGGGGCTGGAACGGCTCAAATTTCTAAACCTGACAACCGAAAGGGAGGATATTGACCTTGCTGGAGTTAAAAAACATCAAGAAAACCTATCGGGTGGGGGAAACCGAGACAAAGGCGCTGGATGATATCAGCGTTGCATTCCGGGAGAAGGAGTTTGTAGCTATTTTGGGAACAAGCGGTTCGGGGAAAACCACTTGTCTGAATATCATCGGGGGACTGGATCGCTATGATTCCGGAGAACTCATCATTAAGGGGAAGAAAACCTCTGATTTTTCCGACCGGGACTGGGACGCATATCGGAACAATTCCATTGGATTTATCTTTCAAAGCTATAATTTGATTCCGCATCTGTCTATCGTGGCAAACGTGGAACTGGGTATGACACTCAGCGGCGTATCCAAGGCAGAAAAACACAAGCGTGCTTTGGAGGTGCTGGAACAGGTAGGTCTGAAGGATCACCTCCATAAAAAGCCCAACCAGCTTTCCGGCGGACAGATGCAGCGTGTAGCCATCGCCCGTGCGCTTGCCAACGACCCGGAGATCCTGCTGTGTGATGAGCCTACTGGAGCACTGGATACTACAACCAGTGTTCAGATCATGGATCTGATCCGGGATGTGGCAAAGGATAAACTGGTCATCATGGTGACCCACAATCCGGAGCTTGCCAGGCAGTATGCAGACCGGATCGTGGAATTTTCCGACGGCAAGATTATCAGCGATACCCATCCCCACCAGGAGCGTCCCAAGGAGGATCAATTCAAGCTAAAGAAAACCAGCATGTCCTTCTTTACGGCGCTGGGGCTGTCCTTTAACAATATCCGCACCAAAAAAGGAAGAACCTTTCTGACTGCCTTTGCCTCCAGCATCGGCATCATTGGCATTGCTCTGATTCTGAGCCTTTCTACCGGTTTCCAGAAACAGATCGACGAGTATCAAGCCAATGCCCTCAGCGAATTTCCCATTATGATCTCACAGACCGTAACCCAGATCACAGATGAGGACATCAAGGAGATGCAGGGTTCTTTTGATAAAAACAACGAGGCTCTGTTTCCGGATTCCAAAGAGATCTACCTGTATGACCCGGAAAAAAACAAAGCCACCCACCAGAATCACTTTACGCCGGAGTTTATGAAGTATGTAGAAAGCATTGATCCGGCAAACTGCGGTTCCATTGGTTATTTCCGGATGGTGAACATGAATCTGATCCGTGAGGTAGACGGCAAATGCGTGCCTGTATCCTTCAGCTCCGGCATTTCTTCGGGTACGTCTTCCACCAATCTGACCAGCATGAGCTCTGCGGGACTGTCCTCCTATCCCATCAATCTGGACGAAAACAGCCAGAGCTTCCTGGAGAAGAACTACAATTTATTGGCAGGCAGCTATCCGGAAAAGGATACAGACCTGGTGCTGCTGGTGGACAATCAGAACCGACTGGATCAGACCATTCTGGAAAATCTGGGCTTTGATGTCAAGGACGTGGAGAAGCTGTCCTTTGATGAGATTATCGGTACCAAGATGCGGCTGATCTCCAACGATCAGTACTATACCAAAACCGAATATGGTACCTTTGTACCCGGTACGGATTACAACGCCATGTACAACGCAGATGACAGTCTGCCCCTTACCATTACCGGTATCATCCGGATCGATCCGGACAACGACCTGGCATTACTTGGCTCCGGCATCATTTACAGCGACAAGCTTTCCAAGCTGGTGATCGATCGGGCACTGGATTCGGAGATCGTCAAGGCACAGAAGGATTCCAGCACCAGCGTGTTCACCATGGAAGAACTGGACGAAACCTCCAGGCAGATGACCATTGCATCCCTGGGCGGTGATGAGACACCCTATATGCTGATGCTGTATCCCAAGGATTTCGACACCAAGGATGCCATTACAGAATACCTGGATGCATGGAATGCAGGAAAAAGTGATGATGACACCGTCATTTATACGGATCTGGCTGCTTCCATTTCCTCTATGACCAAGGGCATCATGAATGCCATCACCATGGTTCTGATCGCCTTTGCAGGCATTTCACTGGTGGTCAGCTTGATTATGATTTGCATCATTACCTACACCTCCGTTCTGGAACGCACCAAGGAGATCGGCGTACTCCGTGCGCTGGGTGCCCGGAAAAAGGATATCACCCGGGTATTTGATGCGGAAACCTGTATCCTGGGCGTGTTCTCCGGTACCCTGGGCGTGCTGATCGCATGGCTGGGTACCTTCCCCATCAATTCGATTATTGAGAATATGACGGATCTGAAAAATGTTGCAACCCTTCAGATCGGGCATGCGGTTCTGTTGGTAGCAATCAGCACGATCCTAACCATGCTGGGCGGTCACATTCCGGCAAAGATGGCATCCCGGAAGGATGCCGTGGTAGCACTGCGCTCAGAATAACAAATAGGAAAACACAGAAAGCCGCTTTTGATCAAAGCATCCAAGGCGGCTTTTCGCATTCTCTGAAAATTATCTAATCTCCGACAAAAATTGCCCGATATACAACAAATACTATATATCTTATTGCATCCATGCCGAATCTGTGTTACAATGGAAGCAGCACATAGCGAAAGGGGACGGAGCCATGGACAGCATGATCCAGATCAAACACATTACAAAGGAATTCAAGATGCTGAATCGCCACGAGGGACTCAAGGGCAGTCTGCGTGATCTGTTCTCCCGGGATTACAAGATCGTCCGGGCGGTGGATGATATCTCCATGGAGATCGCACCGGGGGAAATGGTAGGATATCTGGGACCCAACGGGGCAGGGAAGTCCACCACCATTAAAATGATGACCGGTGTGCTGGAGCCCACCTCCGGAGAGATCCTGGTGAACGGGCAGGTGCCCTACAGGAACCGAACCCGGAATGCACAGAAGATCGGCGTAGTATTCGGACAGCGTTCCCAGCTCTGGTGGGCGCTGCCTCTGATCGAATCCTTCAAACTGCTGCGGGATATTTACCAGATTCCCTCGCAGCAGTATGATCAGATGATGGCACTGTACAGTGATCTTGTAGACCTGGAGCCTTTGCTCCACAAGCCGGTGCGTCAGATGTCCCTGGGACAGCGCACCCTCAGCGACATTTTGGCTGCGTTCCTGCACAATCCCAAGGTGGTATTTCTGGACGAGCCTACCATCGGCTTGGACGTGTCCATGAAAAACAAGATCCGGGAATTGATCCATGCTCTGAATCAGCAAAAGCATACCACTGTGATCCTGACCACCCACGATATGGGGGATGTGGATGCCCTGTGTCAGCGGATCGTCATCATCGACAAGGGAAAAATGCTCTACGACAACGACATTGCCCATCTACAAAAATTTTTCGGCTGCTACCGGACGTTAAAGCTGCGATTGAACGATGCGTCCCCGGCGGATGCCTGTATGCGGCTCCAGGGGGAGCTTTCCCAGGCGTTCCAGGCACCTGCATCCCCGGCGGTTTCTGCGGAGGAGGAATGGGTGGACATTGTGATTGACGAGGAAAAGCTGTCCATGATGGAGGTGCTGAACACGGTGCAGAAGCTGCATCCCATCGCCGACATGAAGCTGGAGGAGATCTCCACCGAGCAGATCATCCGCAAGATCTACGAGGAGGGAGTACAATGAAGCTGCGGCGCTATTTTTCCATGACCCGTGCCGGTATGCTGGAGCAGCTGCAATTCCGGCTTGGTTCCGTGACAACGATTGCAGGAAATCTCATTTATCTGGTGCTGATCTATTTTCTCTGGAAGTCCATTTTCGCCTCTGCCGGAACGGATGTGGTCAGCGGCATGACCTTTTCCGGTACTCTGATCTATCTGGTACTAGCATCCGCCCTGTTCAGCTTTATGGAAATGTACCTGGTCTGGTACATGGGACGGGATATCCAAAGCGGCAAGATCGTGCTGGATCTTATCAAACCCATCCGCTACCGGAGCTTTCTTTTCTGGACACAATCCGGCTTCCTGGTTATGTCCTTTGTCATGACCTTTCTGCCCACGTTCCTGGTGGTGTACTTTTTGACGGACGGGACGATCCACCTGGGAGTCAATCTGCTGTTTTTCCTGGTATCCGTGCCGTTGGCTCTGACCATCAATTTCTGCATTGATTTCTTCATCGGCACCGTGTGCCTGTACACCCAATCCATCTGGGGTATCAACATTATGAAAGAGGTCATCGTGCTGCTGCTGTCCGGTGCCACCATTCCGCTGGATTTCTTCCCGGATACCCTGCGCCGGATCGTTTCTTATTTGCCTTTCCAGTCCATTTACAATACGCCTCTGACCATTCTCATCCGGGACAGCATGCCCTTGAGGGAAACACTCACCATGCTGGGCATCCAGCTGTTCTGGGCGCTGGTGATGTTGTTGGTCAGCGACCTGTTCTGGCGCAGATCCATGCGTGTAATTACCGTGAACGGAGGGTGAGAATATGAAAGCACACACACTGGGCTTTTACCTGCGGATCTACCGAAAGATCCTGGTGCAGGATTTGAAAAGCAAAATGAGTTACCGGGCGGATTTCATCATCTCCACCGTAGGCATGATCTTCACCAACCTGTCCGGTTTCCTGTCCTTCTGGATTCTGTTTCAGAATTTTCCATCCATTATGGGCTGGAGCTATCACGAAATGCTCTTTCTCTACGGCTTTTCCCTGATTGCTCTGACGCCGGTGCAATGCCTGTTTGATAATAACTGGAATTTGCGGATATATGTCTATTCGGGAGATTTCATCAAATACTGCTTCCGTCCCATCAATCTGTTTTTTTACTACATGTCCGAGGTGTTCGACATCAAGGGACTGGGGCAGCTGGCATTCGGCATCGGCACCCTGGCATACGCCTGGAGTAAGCTTGGCATCGGCATATCCGTTCTGCTGATTGTAAAAGTAATCCTCTGTCTGATTACCGCATCCCTGTTTATGATCGCTTTGATGAATCTGGCGGCAGCAACCTGCTTCTGGGTGGTACAGTCCGGCTACGTTATGGTCATGGCAAGCAAATTTAAGGACTACGCCAAGTATCCGGCAACCATCTTCAACCGGGTGTTCCGGTTCATCTTCACCTTCATCATCCCCATCACCTTCATCGCCTATTATCCCAGCCTGGTGATCCTGCGGCCGGATGCAGTGCCCCTGCTGTCCTGGCTGTCCCCGTTGATCGGCTGTCTGTTTTTTTACATCAGCTATCTGGTTTGGATGCGGGGCGCCACCCGTTACAATGGAACTGGTTCGTAAAGGAGTATATCATATGGCATTTTCCGAAAAGACACTTGCATTTTTATTTGAAAACCGCATGCACGACAGCCAGGCATGGTATCAGGAACACAAAAACCAGTATCAGCAATACGTTGCCCAGCCCTGTAAAGCCATGATCCAACAGGTACAGCCCTATCTGGCACAGATTGATCCCCAAATCAGCTGTACGCCCCGGTGCATGTCCCGGATCTATCGAGATACCCGATTTTCCAAGGATAAAAGCCTGTTCCGCACCTGCTTCTGGTGTACCTTCAGTCGACCACGGGACGGGAGAGAATACCCTGCTTTTTACTTTGAAGCCGGACAGGAGGGGTTCTCCTACGGCTGCGGCTTTTATCACGCAAGCACAGTGCAAATGCAGCTGCTGCGGCAAATGATCTTGGAGCAGTCTCCCTCCTATCTGGCTGCACGGCAGGCGATGGACTCCCAGCAGACTTTTTCTCTGTATGGGGAATTGTACAAACGAAATCACTTTCCGGATGCGCCTTCGGAGCAGCAGGATTGGCTGAATCGACGGAATATGGGGGCAAGCTGTCAGAGTACGGATTTCCCCCTGCTGTTCAGTGATGCGCTGCCCCAGGTGCTTGGGAAGGGATATGTGCAATTGGTGCCCTTTTACCGCTTTTTGCTGAACGCCGCTGAACAGGTGTAACGCAAGCATGCTTAAAAAGTTACACAAAAAAGCAGCGAGTCGTCCCATCGTTGCTTTTTTCTATGCGCTATGATACAATATCAAAGAGAGATCAGCTTGTATGGGGGTATAAAAGATGGCATATAAATATGTTGATCCCGAAAAATTAGAAAAGCGAAAGCGCAGAAGCACAAAAACCAGTGGGGTGTTTTCCATTCTGATCGGCATACTTTGCCTTGCATTGGGCGTGGTTTTCTTTGTCGCACTCAAGAGCCTTGGCGGTATGCTATTCTGCTTGTTTTTTACATTGGTATTCGTTGGCGCCGGTGTTTACTTCTTCAATCAGATTAAGCTAGAGGAGAAGCGCCTTCGAGATCTGGATGATCCCAACAGCCGTGCATATAAAAAGCGCCAGCGAACATTGGAAAAGAAGCGGGAAAAGTATGTCAGAAAGGCGGAGCATCACGGCAGCATGAAACGCACATTGAGCCACCGGCCGGCACTGATCTGGGGCGTTACAACGGTGTTTGTGTGGTCGCTTTCTCTGCTGCTGCTTGCCTGGGGCATCATCGTTTTTATCCTGCCTGTATTGGATGTCATGTGTCCGATCGCCTTTGTTGCTTCCTTATTTGGAAAGAACTACAGAACTGTTCTTGCTGCATACAAAAGCTATGGCCTTGAGAAACGGGAAGCGGAACAGGATTTTGCAGCCAGTAAGGTGTATTTGATTTCTACCAATACCATAGCAGTCAGCGCCCGATTTCTTACCATCACAGCGATTCCTGCTGTACTGCCCATGGATGAGATCGTGTGGGTATATAGTGGCTATGACAATTTACAAAAATACAGCAACGGCGAGTATTCTCATACAGAGCGGGTCTATAGCGTCATTGTGGCACTTGCAAACAGCGAGCAGTATAAGATCCAATGCCCGGAGGAGCTGTGTTCTGTTATCATATCCGATGTGACAAAAGCAGGAAATCTGGTCACAGTAGGCTACTCCAGGGAACTGCAAGTCCTTTACAACACGAAACCAGGTGCCTTTCGCAGCACTGTGAAGCATCCCGGTATTGTGCACCTGGAGCCCATTGGTCCCGAGACGTATAACAGCGAACATATATGAGATGAACCGACATAAGCCTGTTTGCAGACTATTTCGCCATGCTGTTATGAGACAGGGCGACGAAAAAACGCAAGCCCTCTTTAGAAAGCTTGCGTTTTTTGGTGCCGCTGACCGGACTCGAACCGGTACGGTATCGCTACCGAGGGATTTTAAGTTTTTAAATCGGTGAAGCGTTTTAATTTCTTTTGTGGTCTTTCGTTCCCTTTTTTGCCCGATTTTTCGAGCTTTTTGAACATCAAAAGTTGAAAAGCACCGAATTACAACAGCTTTCAAAAATCATAAAAAACCATGTTTTTTGGTAGAATTTCGGTAGATTTCTGGTAGACAAAAAAATGATAACATGACTTGGTAGACCTATGGTAGACACACGAAATAAATTTAGTCCTCTGCGAAAAATGCCGATTCCGGTAGAGAAAATCGGTATAGGGGACAGGAAATATCTCGTGTATTTGCCAAACAAGAAAATGATAATCTATTGTTACAGATAAAGCGGATCTGTGCTTTTGACCTCTAAAATTCAATCAAAAAAGCAATCATTTGGCGGACGATGTTCCATATAATCGGAGCGTTGTCCGCTATTTTTATGCCTGAAAATCGAATATCACGTCTGCTGTTTTAGTTAAGCGAAATGAAAAATAGGAGGTTTTTATGTCTGAACGCCAAATCATCACGATCAGCGATGACAAGCTGTCCTGCGAAGCATCAGCTATTCTGCTGAGAATGCTCAATTTTCCCGATACAGACTATCATACCGCAGAGGAGCTTTGTCCGTTCTTTGAGAATGATTCTCTGAAAACTATCAGGAACGCTCTGAACGAACTTTACGATGCAGGCTACCTCCGATGCAGCGGTAAGACTGCCCCCTTCCCGATAAAATAGACACGAAAAAGGACAC
>NZ_FR894914.1:0-579 GCF_000434255.1 Ruminococcus sp. CAG:379
CTCCGCCACAATGGCTTCCGCCTCTGCCCGGTTCTGCTTGGTACCGCCCTTGTCATAGAAGCCCTCCACATGATGCCACTGTACCCGGGACACCAGGTCATCCGGGGAGGGGAAGGTAAACAGCTTGTTTTCATAGAATCGGGCGTTGCTGAATGCGATCAGGCTCTCGTGACGGGAGCGGTAATGCCACAGCAAGTGCCGCTGGGGCATAGCCAGTGCCAGACAGTCATCCAGCACGCTTTCCAGATCCTCCTGCTCGTAGTGTTCCTCGTCCACCTGGTTGGAGGCAAAGAAGCTGGTAGGAGGTAGCTGTCTGGGATCTCCCACCACCACTACATTTTCACCCCGGGCAATAGCACCCACCGCCTCACAGGTAGGCATCTGGGACGCTTCATCGAAAATGACCAGATCGAATTTCGGGAACGCCGGATCAATATACTGCGCCACGGAAATGGGACTCATCAGCATACAGGGACAGATCCGGCGCAGCAGATTGGGAATGCTGTCAAACAGCTTCCGGATGGGCATCATCCTGCCGCCGCTGCGAATCGCCTTTTGCAGCAGGGAAAGCTCGGAAGA
>NZ_FR894914.1:602-3853 GCF_000434255.1 Ruminococcus sp. CAG:379
CCTGCGCCCGCAGAGGTGGCAGGAATCTTTGCAGACAGCCGTGCCGCCAGTTCCTGAACCGTCAGCTCCTGGAACTGTTCCGCCGTCTCCCGATACCGATTCACTGTGTCCTCAAACTGCTCCCCCTGGAAGCCGGACAAAGCCGGGGCACTGCGGAAGGCAGCAGAGATCACCGCCCTGCATACCCCCTGCCGGAACCCGGACAAAAGCTGTTCCTCCGTGACCTGTCCGGCTGTATAAGCATCCACTGTCTGCTGCAAACCCATCTGCTCCAGTGCATCCAGACTGTTTTCCAGCAGTACCCGGGATTTCAGATTGTCAATATCCCCAACCCAGCCGATTGCCTGCTGTTCCAGGGTCACAAACCAGTTCTCGGCTGCATCCAGCACAGCCCGATCCACAGGCATCCGGGACAGGGTTTCCTCCATCTCACGCCGGGCATTCTCTGCTGCCGGCAGCTGTGCTGCAATCCGGCTTCTGAACTGTGCATCCCGGAACAGCTGCTCTGTCAGACGGCATGCCGGTTCCCGGTATGCGCCTGCCTGCGCCAGGCATTCCCGCAGAGCCATAGAATCCGTCCATGCCTGCTGCAAGGCGGCAAAATCCGTCTGTTCTCCCAGCCACAGGCTTCCGAACCGACTGGTCAGCGCTGCCGGAGCGGCAGACAGCTGTTCCCGGCGCTGCCTGCATTCGGACAACCGGCGGTACTGCTCCGCAATGGTTTCCTTGGTGATCTGGTCTGGCTGTTTGGCATATGCCGCCAGAGTCTTGACCTGTTTGTTGGAGCCGATGAGTCGGGGCAGGAACCATTTTTGCTGGGTCTGGTTCCACCGGAGCAATGCGGTATCGCTGTCAAAGCTCTGCACACTGGGCTCATACTCCGCTGCGATCTCCCGACTCAAGGCAGTGTATGCGGAACCATTTTCCAACAGGGCCTCTGTCTGACCACGGGTTTGCTCCAGCTCCGCATCAAACACCAGCGTCTCCAGTCCACAGCTTCGCTCCAGAACGGTTTTCAGCAACTGCAGCATATAACGGCTGCCGGCTGCATCCAGAGGCAAGCCCTCCCCCAGTGCTGTATAGATCCGACCGCTCTCCCGTGCCTGTGCTGCAAGAGTACCTGCATTCTCCAGAAACTGCTGCCGTAGTTCCGGGGTATACTCCCGCATCCGGCAGTGCTGCAAGGGACTGTTCCGGTATCCCCCCAGTGCCTGGCCTGCAACGGCGGTTTTGCGCACGGCATCCGTCCAGGCGGTGTACTGCTCCGGATCCGCAGCTTCTACAAAGTCGGGATCCATTGGGATCTCCACTGAACAATCCTCCTGCATGAGCAGGGCATCGTATACGGACATGCCCACCGGACGCTTCCGGTACAGCTCCTCCATCACGCCATTCAGCTCCTGCCGCAGGTTGTGCAGCCGAGTAGCCTCCCGGTCGTAATCCTCCGGTGCCTTGATACGCCCCACCTCCAGGGTATGCGCCAGCTGATTGAGCACCGCCTTTTTCTGCGCCTTGTTGGAGTGAAGCTCCAGGCAGAAGGGGTCTAGCCCAATGGCTGCCAGTCGCTTCTGCACCACGGACAGAGCTGCCATTTTCTCCGCCACGAACAGCACAGATCTGCCGTTGTACAGAGCGTTGGCGATCATATTGGTGATGGTCTGGGACTTGCCCGTTCCGGGCGGGCCGTGCAACACAAAGCTCTGCCCCCGAGATGCGTCATAGATCGCCGCCAGCTGGGAGGAATCCGCACTGGTGGGCACCGCCATGTCACAGGGGGACACCTGCGCATCCAACTGGGCAGGCGTCATGGACAGCTGCTCCGGTTCCCAGGCAAGGCTGCCGGAAACCAGACTGGATACCACCTTGCTTTGTTCCAGATCCGCTGACCGACTGCGAATATCGTTCCACATAATAAACTGACTGAAGGAGAACTGTCCCAAAAATGCCACTTCTTCAATATCCCAGTGTTTTTTAGACATGACGCCTTGCCGGACGGTCTGATACACCAAAGGCAAATTCACGCCGCTTTCATCCTCCGGCAAAGGGTTAAGCCCATTGATCCGGATGCCGAAATCCTGCCGCAGCATTTCCAGCAGCGTCACGTTCATCTGGGTTTCCTCATCCCGGATCCGAATAGAGTAGGAGCGATCCTGAATCTTCCGAACCAGATCCACCGGTACCAGCACCAGTGGCGCATACCTGGGGCGCTCGCTTTGATCCGTTTCAAACCACCGCAGAAACCCAAGAGCCAAATACAGGGTATTGGCGCCGTTTTCCTCCAGACTCACCTTTGACTGTCGGTGCAGCTTTTTGAGGATCCGTTCCAGGTCGGCAGCATCCATAAAAGTGCGCAGCCGCTTGTTTTTGAATTCGGATTCCGCAATGGTGGTGATCAGATCCCGTTCGTTTTCGATCTCGAAGATCCGGCTGTCAGACAGGGTCAGGGTAAAATCATTGGGGGCAGGCATGATTTTGAAGTCCTCGCCCCGGGACACCTCATCCTCCAACTTGCTGAGATCCGCCGTCATCAGCTGAATGCTGGAGGCGGTGGGTCGGAAGTTCAAAAGACTGTTCCGCAGGCTCAGATCCAACAGCTTCCGCTCCCAGATGGTCTTTCGGGTTATGGTCTGCTCCTGGGAGGCAGCATTGTGCAGTGCCAGGTCGATCTGCTTGGGAGCAGCGGTTATGTCCGATTCCGTCCGGATGCCGTAATCCACGGAGGCAAAGGTACCGTCCTGACTGATCCGGGTGGGAATGGGACGGATGCCGCTGCCCCGGCACCGGCTCACGTCAATGGCACACTGGAACGCCGCTGGATCCTCCAGATGCTCTGCCGCATGCTTGCCTGCATGATCAAAGTCCACGGATCTGCCTGCAATCCAATCCGTACACTCCACCAGGTACAGCTGGTCAATGCCGGATGCCATGCGCTTGGTCAGCGCAGAGATGTCATCCTCCACACACTCTGCAAAGGTTTCCTCCTCCAGCCACACCCCGACAAAGGCATGCCCCTTGACGAACACCAACAGTCCATTCAGTCCTACAGCCTCCAGACATGCTGCATACAGCACCGCCAGATCTAGACAGGTGCCGCATTTCTGCTCCAGCACCGCATGGGGCAACCGCACCCGCTGTCCCATGGTTTCATAGCTTGCCGGAGGCATATGATACGCAATGTTCTCCGCCTGCAATGCCGCATAGATAGCTGCCGCCTGCGTTTTGACGATGTTGGGATTCCGGCTTTGGTAGCC
>NZ_FR894914.1:3890-20773 GCF_000434255.1 Ruminococcus sp. CAG:379
CCCCCCAGCCACTTTTGCAGCCATTTTCCTGCCTTTGCGGTTAATTCTCCTACTCTGGGATGATTGGGTGTCACAAAGGCTGCAATGATCTCCGGCACTTGCAGCAAGCCCGGCCACTGGTCATAGGCGAGCAGGGCAATGGAAATGCATTCCTCATGCAAGCATGTCTCCTCCTGCATCACCCGGATCCGGATATTGCCCTCCATCCGCTCCGTCAGTGAAAACAGATAGTCCCCATGCATCACCAGCCGCACCGGCGACAGCTCCACCGGCGTCCCCGGAGACAGCTTCGGCAGCTGGGCTTCAAATACATGGGCAAATTCCGGCTCAAAGCCGATCCGTACCCGGAGACCGTCCAGTTCCTCCTGTCCCTGATTGGTGAAAACCAGCCTGCGGATCACCGGAATATAATTTTGCTGCATGGCAAAGTTGATCGTTCCTGCAACCTGTCCGTTGATGCTGATGTTTGCATCCATACGCCTGCTCCTTCCTGCATACACTGCGACAATATCTAAGCTTATTATAGCACGAACTTTGTCAGAAATCAACAAAAACCGTCTCCAGTCAAGCTGTTGCGGGAAAGCAGCGTCTGGAGTAGCGCAAAAGCAGCCCGGAAACGATGGGATTCATCGCCTCCGGGCTGTTTGGATTTGTATTCGGCTGCACCACTCAAAGATGATACAGTATTGCCTTTACTTGCTGCCCAATCTGCGGAACAGCTTCACCAACTCCACGATGGGAATGATGAGGAACGCCAATCCCACGGCAGTCAGATACTCCGCCGGACTGATGGACTCAAACTGGAACGCCTGCTTCAACGCCGGAATGTAGATCACTGCAGTGGTGGCAATCAGAGAGAACGCCATGGCACCAAACAGGTACCAATTCTGCCTATGCGCAGCGAAGATGGAACCCTTTTCCCGGCGCATGTTGAAGGCATGGAACATTTCCGTCAGAGACATGGTGAGGAACGCCATGGTCATGCCGTCTGCACTGTTCTCGATGGCAAAATGTCCACGCTCCATATAATCCCCGATCAGGTACGCCGCCAGAGTCAGCAAGGCGATCACAAAGCCCTGCCATACCACGTCCACGCCAAGACCGCCGGCGAAAATGCCTTCCTTCCGATCCCGGGGCGGCCGCTGCATAATGTCCTTCTCACCGGCTTCCATACCCAGCGCCAGTGCCGGAAAGGCATCCGTGATCAGGTTGATCCACAACAGGTGGGTGGGCTTGAGAATGGTAAAGCCCAGCAGAGTAGCAATCAGGATGCTGATAACCTCCGACAGGTTGGAGGACAGCAGGAACCGGATGGTGCGCCGGATATTATCATAGATCCGCCGCCCTTCCTCTGCCGCCTTGACAATGGTGGCAAAGTTGTCGTCGCTGAGGATCATATCTGCCACGTTCTTGGTTACATCCGTACCGGTGATGCCCATGCCAACGCCGATATCCGCAATTTTGATGGAGGGCGCATCATTCACCCCGTCTCCGGTCATGGCAGTTACCATTCCCCGTGCCTTCCATGCCTTCACGATCCGCACCTTATGCTCCGGCTGTACCCGGGCATACACGGAAAATTCGGTGACACGCTGTGCAAAATCCTCGTCGCTGATCTGGTTCAGTTCCGCTCCGGTAATGGCTTGGGAGGGATCCGTCAGAATCCCCAGCTCCATGCCGATGGCAACTGCCGTATCCCGGTGATCTCCGGTGATCATGACCGGACGGATGCCGGCAGAACGACACTGGGCAATTGCCGCCTTGACCTCCGGCCGAACCGGATCGATCATGCCGGTCAGACCGCAAAATACCAGGGACTGCTCCAGATTTTCCGAAGTGTAATCCCCCGGTGCAGGCTCCTGGGCATGCCGCCGGTAGGCTGCCGCCAGCACCCGGAGCGCCTTGTCCGCCAGTGCCTTGTTTGCCCCCAGAATCTGCTGCCGGAGAGCATCCGTCATGGGTACCTCCTTGGTGCCGTCAAAGTAGACGCTGCACCGTGCCAGTAAGCAGTCCGGAGCGCCCTTGGTGTACTGGAGGATGCCCTCCTCCGTCCGATGCACTGTGGTCATCAGCTTCCGGTCGGAATCAAAGGGCAGTTCCCCGATCCGGGGCTGCTCGTCTTTCAGTACAGGCTTAGGCAGTCCGCACTTATTTGCATATGCCACCAGAGCACATTCCGTAGGCTCTCCAATCGCCTCCCCCTGGTCGTCCAGCTCTGCATCGCTGCACAGTGCCATGGCGGTTGCCAGCAGCGGCTCACTGCCTGCCTCCCGGGTTTCCACCACGGTCATTTTGTTCTGGGTCAGGGTGCCGGTCTTGTCGGAACAGATGATCTGGGTACATCCCAGGGTCTCCACCGCCGACAGCTTCCGGATCACCGCACCCTGCTTGGACATTTTCGTCACACCCATGGACAGCACGATGGTGACCACCGTTGCAAGCCCCTCCGGAATCGCTGCCACCGCCAAGCTCACTGCCACAATGAAGGTGTCCACATAGGTCTTGGGATTGGTAAAGTCACCGGTTCGCAGTAGGGATGCCACAAACACAATCACGCAGATGCCCAGCACCAGCCAGGTCAGATACCGGCTCAGCTGGGTCAGCTTTTCCTGCAAGGGTGTCTTTTCGTCCTGCGCCGCATTCAGCGCCCCGGCAATCTTGCCCATTTCCGTATGCATACCGGTGCCGGTGACCACTGCGGTACCTCTGCCGTACACAATGGTGCTGCCCATATACAGCATATTCCGACGATCCCCCAGAGAGATCTCCTTTCCGTCCTCCCCATGCAGTCCCTCCGCTGATTTATCCACCGGCACGGATTCTCCCGTCATAGCGGACTCCTCACACTTCATGGAGGCGCATTCCAGGATACGGGCATCTGCCGGCACAGCGTCTCCAGCCTCCAGCAGGATCACATCACCGGGCACCAGCTCATCCGTGGGCACGGTGGCAGGCTTTCCATCCCGCAGAACCTTGGAATGCGCAGCGGTCATTTTCTTCAGCGCATCAATGGCCTGTTCCGCCTTGGATTCCTGCACCACGCCCAGAACTGCGTTCAGCAGCACCACCACTGCAATAATAATGGTATCCGCAAAGTCCGACAGCCCCACTCCGCCCCCTTCAAACAGGGGAATCAATGCGGAGACCACTGCCGCCGCAATGAGAATGATGATCATAGGATCCTTCAGCTGTCCCAGAAACCGCTTCCAGACGGGGGTCTTTGCCGCCTCTGTCAGCTTGTTTTTCCCATATTGTTCAAGCCGCCGCTGTACCTCCTTCTGATCCAGCCCCTTGGGACTGCTGCCCAACGCCTCCAGAGCATCCTCCGGGGTCTGCAAGTGATATGCCTTCTGCTCCATACCTGCAACTTCCTTTCCTATATTTTACAGTAAAAAGCGAGACTCCTGCATCTCTGCAAAAGTCTCGCAAATTTCGTCTCAACGAAAGATTTCCTACCGAGAGCCATGCTCCGTGATGACGACAGGAACCATACATCCGCCCGGCGGATATATATGCTACTCCCTTTTCAATGATTTTACCATACCGGGAGCGGATTGTCAAGCCATCATAAGCACCTTTTTGTTGAACTCCTCCGGGGTAGTAAAGGTGGGAACCATTTCATGCAGCGCCCACACGGCAGTGGCTTCATCATTTTTCAACGCCGCATCCCGCAGCCGCCGCAGTGCCTGAATAAAGGTGGTGTCATTGATCTCGATTTGTCTGCCAATGAAAATCAGCTTGTTTTGGGTCTTTTGCAGTCCCTCCTCGTCCATCAGCAGCTCCTCCTTGACCTTCTCCCCGGGTCGCAGTCCCGTAAAGACAATGGGGATATCTGTATAGAACTGCTTGCCGTACATGCGGATCAGGTTTTCCGCCAGTGCCACGATTCGCACCGGCTTACCCATATCCAGCACGAAAATCTCGCCGCCGTGGGCAATGGCTGCCGCCTCCATCACCAGGCTCACCGCCTCCGGGATGGTCATAAAATAGCGGATAATGTCCGGATGGGTCACAGTCACCGGCTTGCCCTGCTCGATCTCCCGTTTGAACAGAGGAATCACCGATCCGTTTGAGCCCAGTACGTTGCCGAACCGGGTGGTGACAAATTCCGTCACCCCGTCCTTCTCCTGGGACAGATACTGGATGATCATTTCACAGCACCGCTTGGAAGCTCCCATCACGTTAGTGGGATTCACCGCCTTGTCCGTGGAGATCATCACAAACTTCTGCACATTGTGGAACTGTGCCAGGCTTGCTACGTTGAAGGTGCCCACCACGTTGTTCTTGATAGCCTCCATGGGAGAAACCTCCATCAAAGGCACATGCTTGTGAGCCGCCGCATGGAACACGATCTCCGGCTTGTATCGATCCATAATCTGGTTCATCCGGAAGTAATCCCGGACAGAGGCAATCAAGGTCACCAGATCCAGACTGTCTCCGTACTCCATTTTCAGCTCCTGCTGAATATCATAGGCATTATTTTCGTAAATATCCACAATGATAATCTGCTTTGGATTATATTTTGCGATCTGCCGCACCAGTTCCGAGCCGATGGAACCACCGCCGCCGGTGACCATGCACACCTTTCCGCTGATGAACGCCCGGATATCCTGGTTGTCAAATTTGATTGGCTCCCGTCCCAGCAAATCCTCCACCTTAATGTCATGCATCTGCCCCAGCAGGGTATTTTCCTCAAAGATCAGCTCACTGATAAAGGGCATTACCTTCACCGGCAGATTCGCCTTTGCGCAGATATCCAGAATCCGCTGCCGCTCATCGTCCAGGCAGGAGGGGATGGAGAAAATAATCTGCTGGATCTGCATCTGTTCCGTATACTTCAGAAGCTCGTCCGTGGCACCAACCACCGGCACCCCTTGCACCGCTGTGCCGATTTTGGCAGTATCGTCGTCAATGATGCACACCGGATCATAGGAAGCGTCATTGACCGCCCGGCTTTCCCGGGTGTTGAAGATCTCCCGGATCAGCATATCTGTCGCTTCCCCCGCGCCGATGATCATAGTTCGCTTATAGGCTGTCTCCACCTTGCCGCAGGCGGTCAGTTCAATAAAGGTCTGCTTGAAGATGTACCGGAACAGACAGATGCCGATCACAATGATGCCTCCATGCAGCACTGCATAGATCACCGGCACATCCCCCCGGATGATGTACACCAACAGACAGGCGGCAGTGACCCCTGCTACAACCCCATATACACAGGAGAGATAATCCCTTACATTAAAATACCGCCATAGCTTGTTGTATGCCCCTGCAAGCATCAGGCAGGCACCACAGCAGCACACACTGACCGCCATGGACATCCGCAGGTCGGATACACCAAGACCATCCCCAAAATTAGACAATAAAAAGTCTGCAAGCAGTGCAGAAATGACTATGATAAATGCATCCGCAACTGCCAGGATCATTTTCCGGTACCGGAACTTCTGAATCAATTTTTTCAATCCACACATCTCCCACATGTTGTCTGAACTATACTTGTAATGCATGACGGAATCAATTTACAGAAGGACTCGATGATAAAATACAAAACCGTCAATAAACAGAGTTTGTTGTATTGATTGTAACATGAAATATCAAAAAATTCAAGAGATGGAGGGTAGAAATTCAAAGGAAATTTGAAGAGTTTTCTAATGAAAACACACATACGCAAAAAATCCCGGTCTCCAAACACAGAAACCGGGATATGATATTATTCTACTGTTACGCTCTTTGCCAGATTTCTGGGCTTATCCACATCAAAGCCCTTGCCAACAGACACATAATAAGACAACAGCTGCAGGGGAATGACCGAAAGGCTCCCGGCAAACAGATTGTCGATTTTTGGAATATAAACCGTAAAGTCCGCCGTATCCTCCATGGCATAATTGCCGTAGGTAGTCAGACCAAACAGCTTGGCGCCCCGGCTCTTGACCTCCACCATATTGCTGATGGTTTTTTCATACAGTGCTGACTGGGTCACCACGCTGAACACCACGGTACCGTCCTCGATCAGGCTGATGGGGCCATGCTTCAGTTCTCCTGCTGCGTAAGCCTCTGAATGGATGTAGCTGATCTCCTTCAGCTTCAGGCTGCCCTCCATGCCGATGGAATAATCAATGCCTCTGCCGATGAAGAATGCGTCCTTGATGTTCACGATCTTGGAGGCGAACCACTGGAGCCGCTCCTTATCCTCCAGGATCCGCTGGATCTTCTCCGGAATGGTTTCAATGTCTGCGGCCAGTGCGGAAAACCGCTCCTCTGTGATCTCTCCTCTTGCCTTGGCGAACTGCATCGCCAGCAGATATGCTGCAACCAGCTGGCAGCTGTACGCCTTGGTGGTGGCAACGGAGATCTCCGGCCCAGCCAGGGTGTAGAATACATCGTCCGCCTCTCGAGCAATGGAGGATCCCACCACATTGACAATGCCCAGAGTCTTGACGCCCTTTTCCTTGCAAAGCCGAAGTGCCGCCAGGCTGTCTGCGGTTTCGCCGGACTGACTGATGATGATCGCCAGACTGTTCTTTGCCAGGGTCATAGTCCGGTAGCGGAACTCGGAAGCAAGCTCCACCCGAACCTGTAAGCTGGTCAGCTCCTCCAGCACATACTGCGCCGCCATGCCTACATGATACGCAGAACCGCAGGCTATGATATAAATCTGCTGGATATTGCGCATTTCCTCATCGGTCAGCCCAATGCTTTCAAAGCTGATCTTTCCGTTCTGTAATACGGAATGGATGGTATCTCGCACCACCTTGGGCTGCTCGTGGATTTCCTTGAGCATGAAATGCTCGTAGCCGCCTTTTTCTGCCGCTTCCGTATCCCAGTCAATGGTCTTCATTTCCTTCTGGATCTCATCTCCGTCCAGGTTGTAGAAGGTCACGCTGCCCTTTGTGAGCCGGGCAAGCTCCAGATTGCCGATATAGTACACATTCCGGGTGTATTTGAGAATTGCCGGCACATCGGAAGCAAGATAGCTTTCTCCTTCCGCCAGCCCGATGATCATGGGACTGTCCTTCCGGGCAGCATAAATCTCCCCGGGGTATTCCTTGAACATAACCGCCAGAGCATAGGATCCCCGGATTCTGACAAGGGCATGGTTCAATGCGTCCACCGGCGTGCCCAGATACTTTTTGTAGTAGTAATCGATGAGCTTTACGGCAACTTCCGTATCCGTCTGGGATTTGAAGGTATAGCCCTTTTTCAGCAGCTTATCCCGCAGCTCCTGGTAGTTTTCGATGATGCCGTTATGTACTGCGATGACGTTTTCATCATCGCTGCAGTGGGGGTGGGCATTGAGAGCGGAAGGCTCTCCATGGGTCGCCCACCGGGTATGCCCGATGCCGCAGGTACCCTTGACTGCCTTGCCGTCGTTGGTCATTTCCTTGAGTACCTTCAGCTTCCCCTTGGCTTTGACAATCTCCACCTCGTCATTTTCGTTCCGGACAGCGATGCCCGCAGAGTCATAGCCTCTGTATTCCAGCTTGGACAGACCGTCCAACAGAATGGGTGCTGCCTCTTGACTGCCGGTAAATCCTACAATTCCGCACATAAATTGTTCTCCTCACAAAAGAAAGATAATATTGTCATGCATGTTCCTCTCCGGGAACTGAACAGATCACTGCCGCTTTTTCTTCATACTGCGTGGACGCTCCTGGATCCGGCTGATATAATCCACACTGATGAGCTCGATCTGGTGATTGGCACGTTCCACCTGGATCCATCCCTCCTCCACCTTCCGGAGAAATCCACCTACCGTAGAAACAGAGCCATCTGACACATACACGATCACTTCCTGACCCAGCATGGTTTGAATCAGATCATACATATCCTTGTTTCCTTTCCTCCGGCGCCGTCTGATGATCCGCCGGATGTGAGCACGCCGTGCTGCCGCTCTTGCAGGCAGTACGATCAGAAATAAAACTATGGCAACACCGCACAAAGCACGCCTGGCAGCTTTGCCCTATGAAAATGATCCAATATGCCTGCATTCTGATCCTCTACCGGGCTTACTCTGCCAGAAATATGTTATTATATTATTATACACGACTTTCAATGAATTGTCAACCAATGAAACGGGATTTGTGCAGCAGGCTCATGTCCCGGTCAGCATCCGGCGCAGCATGGTCAGATCCGCTCCGCTCAGCATGCCGCTGCCGTCCAGATCTCCTGCCCGCCAGTTTGCCAGGGATACCTGCTCCCGGCGCAGCCATCTGCCCAGCAGCACTGCATCCGCCACAGTACATGCTCCGTCTCCGTTCACGTCTCCGGTGACGGAATCCTGCCGCAGCCGATATGTTTTGATCCGGACATTGCCCTGCTCCGAGCAGTATGCCACATACAGCATATCCCCGGCGGCAGCGGTTGCAGCGGCTCCCACCGTTTCACCGGCAATGCTGTTGCCAAGCTTCGCAAATCCACCGTCCCGGTACTGATACACCGCCAGGTCACTGGGATTCTGGGTGCTGACGGTGAGATACAACCCGTCCGCTGTCCGGGTCAGCTCCGTGTAATAGCAGTTGCCGCTGACGGCATTCCCCAGCAGGGCATGTTCCGTTTCCCCGTTCTGCAAAGCATACAGCCCCGCCGCCTGCTCTGTGGCAGAAATATAATACCCCTCCTGTCCCCGGATCAGATCCGTCCTGCCGGCGCTCTGATCGGACAGGGAAATGGTTCTGTGACCCTGCGCATCCCACACATCCACCGCCGGAGCCGTGCTATTCACCGCCCCCCGGTATGCCACCGCAACACTGGTATCATCCGCCCCGATGGACAGATTGCACACATCCCCTGCGCCATCCTCATAATCGGTTTTCTCCCCGGTATTCAGATCATAGGCAGACACATGAAGCCCATATGGGAAGGAGCCAGTGGTGTAAGCAAGATACAGTCGATCCCCCCATATAGTGAAATCCTGGTACTGAGACAGTTCACTGCCCCGGGTCAGCTGCTGCCATGTCCCATCCTGATAGGATCGGATCACATAGGAAAAATTCTTGCCGTCCTGGTACAGCACATAGGGAATCTCGCCTCGCATGCACAGCTTCGGATCATATGCCTGCTCCGGCAGTCTGCTAACCTGTTCCCAGGTGTTGTCCTGCAACCGGCTGAGGATCGCACCATCGGTTCCACCCGTCAGCATATACAGCACACCGCTGTCCGATGCCTGCAGATCCAGTGCAGAGGCTCCGGTCATCCAGTCCGCCTCCGGTATGCTTCGCCAAAGATCCCGATCCGTAGTATCCTGAAACCGGGCGGTAAAGTGCAGCTGATCCCCGTCGATCCGGATATCCGAAAGCCGGATGCCGCTGTTGGTGCCATCCGAATACACCAGTGCCCCATCCGTAATGGTAGCTGTAGGATCCAAAGAGCCAATGCTGTCCGGCGCACCCTCTCCCCCGTAGGCGGACAGATAGGGGTTCCCTTCCCCGGCGTCCAGACCGGTTTCCTCCGGCCGGAACACATAGATCTGATCTCCGGATGCACCGTGATTGCCGTGAATCTCCGTGTTCACCCGGTACACCACCATACCGGTGCCGTAGATCTTCACGTCCATTTCCTCTGAATAGGGTGTGCCCTTCTGCCGGAATTCCACAGCGAAAAATTCCGTATCCGACAGAGGCGTTTTCAGCAGATACAACCGGTTGCCGGATCGGGCGGAGGCTGGTTCCAGAGTATAGGTTCCGTCCTGGGTAACGGTTTTCGCATCCAGCCAGCCAGATACGCTATACCGCATATACGCCAGAGGATACTGCACAAATATCGAATTTGAAGCCATAATGTCCCACATCCCGACAGGAATTCCGGTACGGTCATCGTTCCGGTACAGATCCGGGTAGCCCACCGAGTGCAGAAACTCATGCCCCAGCACACCTACGCCACCCATGATGGAACTGCCAAACAATGTGGCGCTGTTCTGTATGTTCACCATGCCACTCTGCGCATCGTTGATGCCAATACCTGGCAGTGAAAACGCCCGGGGCCAGAACAGGGACTCTGCGGTTTCAGTGTCCGCATCCATTACCAGGATAATATTATCCACAAGGCCATCTCCGTTTCCGTCCAGCCGGGAATCCCGGGGCACTGGCACATGGGAGATCACTTCCGCAGCCATAGTTTCCAGATTGTGATAGCTGTCCAGTTCTCCGGACATGGTGTAGGGCAGGATGGTGTCCCCCTCCAGCTGGGGAAAAACGAAGTCCACCTGCATCTGCCCATAGGAGATTTCGTTGATGTACCCTGCCAGGGAGCGGAAGGTGTTTTCCTTCCGGCAGTAATCCAGCATTTCCGCCGTATGCGCCTCCATAAAGTTATAGCCATCCTCTCCCTGGAACTGGGCAAACAACACCAGGTTGTGCACAGTCTGCACAGCAGCGTCCGCATGCTCCGTCCCAGGGGCATATCCCCCCAGCAGCAGAAACACCGTGCATACAGCAGCGGTCAAGAGCCGGAATCCTCTTGGCTTCATAACACTCCTTCTTTCTTTTTAAAAATGCGTGCAATTTGCACAAGAATAGTATACATATAAATTGAGAAAATGTCAATCTCGACAGCACAGATCCATGAAAAAACCGCACAAGCTATGCCTGTGCGGTGCTGTATGATAGAATATGCTGTGCAAACAGACGATCCGCCTGCTGTAGAAGTTCCGGCTTTGCCTTGCGCAGTAAGAAATCAAAATTGGGCCGCCGATCAGACAGATTGTGACAATCCGAGCCAAAGAGCACCGGCAGTCCCCGTTTCAAAAGCTCCTTGACGATCCGCTTCTGCCGGAAGCTTTCAAATGCCTCTGCATTGATCTGAAAAATGGCATCCCACCCGAGAACCGTTTCCAGATCCGCCTGGGAATACCACATCAGATACCGATGCACATGGGCGATCACCGGGGTCAGACCCTGCTGCACGGCAATGGCATGCACCTCCTGCTCCATCCAGCTCTGATAGGGCGCATAGGGCAGCTCCAGCAGGATGAGATCCGTTCCGGTTATGGTCAGCGCCCTGATCTGCGGCAGATCGCTGATACCCTGCTCAATGGCAACCTCCGCTCCAAGCCGCAGCTCCATAGGCAACTGCTGTTCCACAAGGGCATCAAAACGCATCTGCCGCTTTGTCAGATACGCTGCCGGATCCGGCTCCCGGTGCAGGTAAAAATGAGGGGTCGCCACCACCCGCTCCACCCCCTGGGCATGAAGCCGGGTCAGCATCTCCAGGGACATATCCAGGCTCTGACTGCCGTCATCCATATTGGGGAGAACATGCGTGTGTACATCCGTCAGCATGCGAATCCTGCCTTTTCCTTTTCTTCTGCCTGCTTTGCAGAGCCGTACTGATAGTCGTATTTATACTTGTACTTGTATTTATAATTGGAGTAGTAGCCGCTCCCGTGCTTGCTGGACACTTCGTTGACCGCAAAGCCCAGCACGTTGCAGTTGGCAAGCGCCAACCGGTTCACAGCATCGTCCAGTTCCGGATAAGTAGTAGAACCGTAATGCACCACCATAACCACCCCGGCGATTTCCTGGGACAGACCAGCCACATCGGACACCACGTTGATGGGGGCGCAGTCGATGAGAATCATGTCATACCGCTCCTTCAGCGTCTCCAGCAGTTCCTTCATCTGTCTGGATGCCAGCAGCTCAGAGGGATTGGGGGGAATGGTGCCAGAGGTCAGCACATCCAGACTACCGGTCACATTCCGGTTCAGCGCCTTGTCCAGAGGCTTGTCCCCGGTAATCACATCGGACAGTCCGACCTTATTGGACAGCCTGAAGCACTTATGCTGCACGGGCTTGCGCATATCCGCATCGATCAGAAGAACCTCCTTGTCGGTCTGTGCCACCGCCACCGCAAGATTGGCAACGGTAACAGATTTCCCCTCGCTGGGGTTCGCACTGGTCATGGCAACGATCCTGCTGTCGCAGGTGGAAATGACGAAGGACAGGGCGGTACGGAAGCTTTTGTATGCCTCCACTGTGGAAAATGGAATGTTCTCATTGCCGAACAGCAGCCGGGTCTTCCGGTCTGCATCCGTACCCCGATTCTTTTTCTTTGCCTTGCCCCCCGATGGACAGGATCTCCGCAATGATGGGCTTGCTGAAATGCTTCCGGAGTTCTTCCGCATCCCGGACTGTATTGTCGAAAAAGTCAATCAACAGAATGACCAGGATTGCCAGCAAAGCACCTCCGGCAAAGCCAATGGCAGTGTTCTTGGTGACACTGGGGGATACCGCCGCCTCATAGATCTTGGCATTCCCGATCTTTTCCACTGATCCGGCACCTACCACCCGGATCAGAACCTCCGGTGCCACATCTGCCATAATGTTGCAAAGCTCTGCGGACAGGGCGGCGTTCTTGGTGGTGGCGGTGATCTTCAGCACCTCTGTATTGTTCACTGCCGCCATGGTGAATGCGCTTTTCAGGCTTTCGTTGGTAATCTGACCGTTTTTTATGGTAAAATTACCGGACAGCTCCTCCGGGGTATGCTGCTTCAGCAGCTGCTCCCCCACCTGCTCCATCACTGCGTCATTGTTGAGAATGACGATATAAGTGCTGACCAGGGATTTGGACACGGACAGGTCACTGTTGTTGATGTCCTGTTTCTGATCCTCCTTGTTGCGCACATACATGGATACGTTGGACTGATATTTTCTGGGAATCGCAAAATCTGAAATCAGAAACGCCGCCAGCCCACAGATCAGAGCGGCACCGATGATCCACCAGATGCGTCCCAGCATCAGATAAACCAGATCTTTGATTGTGTATTCTTTTTTCATGCATTCTTCCATCTTTGCTTATTCTGTCCCACCGCCAATGGTTCCCCAGGCGACACACTATCAGATTAAAGTATACCACTTATCTTATTTATTGTCAATCAATCTGCATGCATTTTTTCCTGTGGCAAATCCTCTGTACACTTTTTTTATAAAAACATCTTTCACATGAAAGCGAAATGCGGTATAATAGAAGCATACGGATACAGAAGGGGGAACGGATATGGGCAAGGAACCGGCGGAACAGAGCCTGCACAGCGGACACCGGGATCGGATGCGGGCTAAATTTTTGCAGCAGGGACTGGAGGGCTTCCAGGAGCATGAAATGCTGGAGCTGACCCTGTTCTACGCCCTGCCCCGGGTAAATACCAACGAGGTTGCGCATCGGCTTTTGCAGCGGTTCGGCTCTCTGGCAGATGTGCTGAATGCAGACTATCACGCCCTGCGGGATGTAAAGGGTATGGGGGAAAGCAGTGCCATGTTGCTGACTCTCATCGCCCAGTTGTCCCGGCAGTACCGGCTCAGCGCCCGGAAGGATCTGACCCTGAACACCTTTGACGCCACCTGTGCCTACTTCAAGGATATTTACCTGGGAGAACCGGAGGAGCAGCTGCGGCTGGCATGTCTGGATGACCGGCTCCGTCTCATGTCCTGTGGAGTGGTGTCCGAAGGCGCCCCCAGCAGTGTGCCGGTACACATGCGCCGGCTGGTGGAGTATGCATTGCAGCAGAAAAGCGAGCTGGTGGTGCTGGCGCACAACCATCCCAACGGCACGGCGATGCCTTCTCCGGAGGACATTGCCGCCACACAGAAAATCTTCAATGTGCTCAAAAGCGTGGGCATCCGGCTGGTGGATCACATCATCGTTGCCGGAGAGCAGGCAGTATCTTTAAAGGAATACGGGGCATTTTCATTATTGGATTAAAAGGAGAACCTATGGAACAGGCATGCTTTCATCTCAAATCGGATTATCAGCCTGCCGGGGATCAGCCGGAAGCCATTCAACAGCTGGTGGAGGGTCTGAACCAGGGGGAAAAGGGACAGGTGCTGCTGGGAGTCACCGGCTCCGGCAAGACCTTCACCATGGCGAACGTCATTGCGCAGGTGAACCGTCCCACCCTGGTGCTTGCCCACAATAAGATCCTGGCGGCGCAGCTTTGCTCAGAATTCAAGGAGTTTTTCCCGGACAATGCAGTGGAGTATTTCGTATCCTACTACGATTACTACCAGCCGGAGGCATACATTCCCAGCACCGACAGCTTCATTGAAAAGGACTGCGCCATCAACGACGAGATCGACCGGCTGCGTCATTCCGCCACCACCGCCCTGGCGGAACGCCGGGATGTGATCATCGTGGCAAGCGTATCCTGCATCTACTCCCTGGGCAGCCCGGAGGAGTACCGCTCCATGGTGGTATCCGTCCGGCAGGGCATGGAGAAATCCCGGGAGCAGCTGATGTCAGAGCTGGTGCGGATCCAGTATGAGCGGAACGATATCAGTCTGGAGCGGAACAAGTTCCGGGTGCGGGGGGATGTGCTGGAGATCTGCACCTCCGGCACGGCGGATCATGCACTGCGAATCGAGTTTTTCGGGGATGAGATCGACCGGATCACCGAGATCAACATGGTTACCGGGGAGATCCTTGCCACCCTGCAGCATGCCGCCATCTTCCCGGCAAGCCACTACATTGTGGGCAGGGACAAGCTGGAGGATGCCATTGCGGATATTGAAGCGGAAATGCAGGAACGGGTGGCATTCTTTGAAGCCAACCACCAGTTGATTGAAGCCCAGCGCATTGCCCAGCGCACCCGGTATGATATCGAAATGCTCCGGGAGATCGGCTTTTGCAGCGGCATCGAAAACTACTCACGGGTACTTTCCCGGCGCCCCCCGGGCAGCGTGCCCTATACCCTGCTGGATCACTTCCCCAAGGATTTTCTGCTGATCGTGGACGAAAGCCATGTGACCCTGCCCCAGGTGCGTGCCATGCAGGCAGGGGATCACGCCCGGAAAAAGACCCTGATCGACTATGGCTTCCGGCTGCCCAGTGCCTATGACAACCGGCCACTGAGCTTTGCCGAGTTCAACGAGCACATCGGGCAGGCCATCTACGTCAGTGCTACGCCCGGCCCCCTGGAAAAGGAACGCTCCGGCAGGATCGTGGAACAGGTGATCCGTCCCACCGGTCTGCTGGATCCTCTGGTCACGGTCAAGCCCATCGAGGGGCAAATGGAGGATCTGCTGTCGGAGATCCACAAGCGCACCGACCGGCAGGAGCGTGTACTGGGCACCACGCGTGTACTGGTCACCACGCTGACCAAGCGGATGGCGGAGGATCTGACGGATTACCTGGAGGGCATGGGTGTCCGGGTCCGGTACCTGCACCACGACATCGACACCATCAAGCGTATGGAGATCATCCGGGATCTGCGGATGGGAGAATTCGACGTGCTGGTGGGCATCAACCTGCTTCGGGAGGGTCTGGACATTCCGGAGGTTTCCCTGGTTGCCATTCTGGATGCGGACAAGGAGGGCTTCCTCCGGTCGGAAACCTCTCTGATCCAGACCATTGGCAGAGCCGCCCGGAATGCTCAAGGTGAGGTCATCATGTACGCCGACTGCGTCACCGGCTCCATGGAGCGTGCCATTACGGAAACAGAGCGGCGCCGGAGCATCCAGATGGCGTACAACGAAGCCCACGGCATCATTCCGAAAACCATTCACAAGGACGTGCGGGAGGTTCTGGAGATTTCCTCCAAGGAAACCGTAGAGCAGGAGACCCATGCCCCCAGGATGTCCAAGAAGGAACGGCAGAAGCTGATCGCCACTCTGACGGATCAGATGAAGCAGTCTGCAAAAATGCTGGAATTCGAGCATGCCGCATACCTGCGGGACAAAATCGCCCAATTGCAGGCAGAGGACTGAACCAAGGCAGCACCCCGCAAAGCCGCCAGGCGGATTTTGTCCGGTGATGCTTTCAGAAAGGATACTATAGATTATGCAGGATAAAATCATCATCCGTGGTGCCAGAGAGCACAACCTGAAAAATGTGGATCTGGAGATCCCCCGGGATCAGCTGATCGTCATGACAGGGCTGTCCGGCTCCGGCAAGTCCTCCCTGGCGTTTGATACGATCTATGCGGACGGACAGCGCCGGTATATGGAGAGCCTGTCCTCCTACGCCCGGCAGTTTTTAGGGCAGATGGAAAAACCGGACGTGGACAGTATCGATGGTCTGTCCCCTGCCATTTCCATCGACCAGAAAACCACCTCCAAGAACCCCCGCTCCACGGTGGGCACCGTTACGGAGATTTACGATTATCTGCGTTTGCTGTATGCCCGGATTGGTATCCCGCACTGTCCCGTCTGCGGCAGAGAAATCCAGCAGCAGACGGTGGATCAGATCGTGGATCAGGTGCTGAAGCTGCCGGAGGGTACCCGGTTCCAGCTGCTGGCACCCATCGTCCGGGGTAGGAAGGGCGAGTACACCAAGGAACTGGAGGGAGCACGGCGCTCCGGCTATGTACGGGTCCGGGTGGACGGCAGCATGTATGAGCTGAGCGAAAAAATTCCCATGGACAAGAACAAAAAGCATAACATCGAGATCGTGGTGGATCGTCTGGTGGTGAAGGAGGGGATCCGTTCCCGGCTGACGGACAGTCTGGAAACCGTGGTGTCCTTGACGGAGGGGTTGATCCTCATTGACGTGATCGGCGGCGAGGAAAAGCTGTATTCCCTCAATTACGCCTGCCCGGAGCATGACATCAGCATCGGGGAGCTGACCCCCCGAATGTTCTCCTTCAACAATCCCTTCGGTGCCTGCGACACCTGCGGCGGTCTGGGAGCATACCGCCGGATCGATCCGGCACTGGTCGTGCCCAACCGGGATCTGAGCATCCGGCAGGGGGCGATCAAGGCCATGGGCTGGAACTCCCTGGACAGCGGCTCCATCAGTATGATGTACTACAGTGCCATTTCCAAGGAATACGGCATCTCCCTGGACGTACCGGTAAAGGAGCTGACGGACAAGCAGCTGAACCTGTTCCTGTATGGTACCGGCAAGCATGTGCTGCATCTGGAGCGCACCACCGCCTACGGCAGCGGCAGCTATGACGCACC
>NZ_FR894914.1:20800-23945 GCF_000434255.1 Ruminococcus sp. CAG:379
TGAAGGGGTCATCCACAACCTGGAACGCCGATACCGGGAATCCGGCAGCGAGTCGTCCCGGGAAAGTACGGAGGAACTCATGTCCGAGGTCAGCTGTCCGGATTGCCACGGCAGACGGCTCAAGCCGGAATCCCTTGCAGTCACCGTCGGGGGCATCAACATCAGCCAGCTATGCGATTACTCCGTGACCCAGGCCATTGACTTTTTCAAGCACTTGCAGCTGACGGATCGGGAGCAGATGATCGCCCGGCTGATCATCAAGGAGATCAATTCCCGGCTGGGATTCCTCAGCAGCGTGGGGCTGTCCTATCTGACCCTGTCCCGGGCAGCAGGCACATTGTCCGGCGGCGAAAGCCAGCGGATCCGGCTTGCCACCCAGATCGGCTCCTCCCTGATGGGGGTGCTGTATATTCTGGACGAGCCCAGCATCGGTCTGCACCAGCGGGACAATGACAAGCTGATTGCCACCCTGAAACGGCTGCGGGATCTGGGAAATACGGTGATCGTGGTGGAGCATGACGAGGACACCATGCGGGCGGCGGATTACATTGTGGACATCGGTCCCGGTGCCGGGGTCAACGGTGGACAGATCGTCTGTGCCGGTACCTACCAGGACATTGTGGCATGCAAGAACTCCGTCACCGGGCAGTACCTCAGCGGCGCAAAGCGGATCCCCCTGCCGGAAAGCCGACGGCCGGGCAACGGGAAATCCCTGTGTTTTTATGGGGCGGCAGAGCATAACCTGCGAGACATTGACGTGGAGATCCCCCTGGGCAAGTTTGTATGCGTCACCGGCGTATCCGGCTCCGGGAAATCCTCTCTGGTCAATTCCATCATCTACCGGCATCTGGCAGCCAAGCTGAACCGGGCAAAGCTGAAGCCGGGCGCTTTCCGGACATGCACCGGACTGGAGCATCTGGACAAGGTCATCAACATTGACCAGTCCCCCATCGGCAGAACCCCCCGTTCCAATCCTGCCACCTACACCGGGGTATTCACGGACATCCGGGAGCTGTTCGCCAGAACGGAGGATGCCAAGACCCGTGGCTATGATGCAGGCAGATTCTCCTTCAACATCAAGGGGGGACGATGCGAGGCATGCGAGGGAGATGGTATTCTGAAAATCGAGATGCATTTTCTTCCGGATGTATATGTGCCCTGCGAGGTATGCAAGGGACGGCGGTACAACCGGGAGACCCTGGAGGTACACTACAAGGGCAAATCCATTTACGATGTGCTGGAAATGACGGTGGACGAAGGAGTAGAATTCTTTGAAGCCATTCCCAAGATCGCCCGGAAGCTGAAAACCCTCCAGGAGGTGGGGCTTGGGTATGTGAAGATCGGACAGCCTGCCACCACCCTGTCCGGCGGAGAAGCCCAACGGGTAAAGCTGTCCACGGAGCTGTCCAAGCGCCCCACCGGCAAGACCATCTATATCCTGGACGAGCCCACCACCGGTCTGCATACGGCGGACGTACACAAGCTCATTGAGGTACTCAGCAAGCTGGTGGACACTGGCAACACTGTGCTGGTCATTGAGCACAACCTGGACGTAATCAAGGTGGCGGATCATATCATTGATCTGGGTCCCGAAGGGGGCGACGGGGGCGGAACCCTGGTGGCAGCAGGCACGCCGGAGGAAATTGCCGCCCATCCGGAATCCTATACCGGACGGTATCTGCAACCATATCTGAAATAATATTTCCAAACCTACGAATTCACAATTTGTTCATTGCATTCATACCACGGGCGTGTTATAATGCACCCATCATTTGCGAAAGGAGCAAACATATGAGTTTTCAGAAGGACTTTTTATGGGGCGCTGCAGCTGCCTCTTATCAGGTAGAAGGCGCATACCAGGAGGACGGCAAGGGGTTGAATATCTGGGACGTATACACCCGGGAGCCAGGGCATGTGGCGTTCAACGAGAACGGGGATGTGGCATGCGACCACTATCACCGGTTCAAGGAGGATGTGGCGCTGATGAAGCAGATCGGTCTGAAGGCATACCGACTGTCCATCAGCTGGACACGGGTGATCCCCAACGGCACCGGAGAGGTAAATCCCGCCGGTATTGCCTTCTACAACGCACTGATCGATGAGCTGCTGGCAGCAGGCATCGAGCCATTGGTCACCATCTTCCACTGGGACTACCCCTATGCCCTCCACTGCCGGGGCGGCTGGCTCAATCCTGCATCCTCTGACTGGTTTGAAGCATACACCAGGGTGCTGGTAGACAGCTTCTCCGACCGGGTACGGTGCTGGATGACCATCAATGAGCCCCAGGTATTCATCACAGACGGCTACAAGAACGGAAATTTTGCACCCTTTATGAAGCATCCGGACGGAGATCTGATCCAGATGACCCACAATGTGCTGCTGGCACACGGCAAGGCTGTCCACACCATCCGGGCACATGCAAAGCGCACTCCCATCGTAGGCTTTGCACCCACTGGTCCCTGTGTGGTTCCTGCAAGTGATGCGCCGGAGGATATAGAACGGGCACGGGCGGCATCCTTTGATTTCAACAGGGACAACTACACCTCCAGCAATGCCTGGTGGGGAGACCCCATTGCGCTGGGGCACTACAGCCCCAGGGCATATGAATTGTTCGGGGATCTGATGCCAAAGGAGAATCCGGAGGAAATGGCTCTGATTTCCCAGAAGCTGGATTTCTACGGTGCAAACATCTACTGGAGCATGCAGGGAGGCGAACTGGGCACCACCCTCACCGGCTGCCCGAAAAGCAATCTGGCATGGCCTCTGACGCCGGATGTGATGTACTGGTCCATCCGGTTCCTGCATGAGCGCTACCATCTGCCGCTGATGATTACCGAAAACGGCATGGCTGGTCACGACTGGGTGGCATTGGACGGCAAGGTGCATGACCCGGATCGGATCGACTATCTGACCCGGTATCTGCGCAGCTGCAAGCGTGCAGTGGAGGAAGGGCTGCCCCTGATCGGCTATATGCACTGGTCCATTATGGACAACTTTGAATGGGCGCGGGGCTATGACCAGCGATTCGGTCTCATCCATGTGGATTACGGTACCCAGAAGCGTACTCTGAAGGATTCCGCCTACTGGTACGCAACCGTCATTGCGGAAAATGGCGAAAATCTCTGATTGTAAGGCAATGCAAAGC
>NZ_FR894914.1:23973-30406 GCF_000434255.1 Ruminococcus sp. CAG:379
CCGCCGCTGCATGATGCAGCGGCGGCTGTTTTTGTCCATTCACTATCCTTCGATGACCTGGTACTGATCCGCAGCGGTTTCCTTGGTGGCATATTCGGAAACCTGCACTACCCGTACCTTCAGAGGGCGCTGCCCCATGGCAAGCTCGATCTCGTCCCCTACCTTCACATCGTAGGATGCCCGGGCAACCTTGCCGTTCACCAGGATCCTGCCCGCATCGCACGCCTCATTGGCAACGGTACGGCGCTTGATGAGCCGGGTGACCTTCAGATATTTATCCAATCTCATATTGACTCTCCTAATGAAAAAAGGGCAGCGACGCAACTGCGCCCCTGCCCACATGCACTGTGGCTTACTTGTTGACTGCGTCCTTCAGAGCCTTGCCAGCCTTGAATACGGGAGCCTTCTTTGCCGGTGTGATCATTTCCTCACCGGTGCGGGGGTTCTTGCACTTCTTTTCGCCTCTCTCACGAACCTCGAAGGTGCCGAAACCAACGATCTGAACCTTTTCGCCCTGTGCAACTGCGTCAGTGATGCAGTCGATCACGGTGTTGATCGCCATTTCTGCGTCCTTCTTCGGACAATTTGCCTTTTCGGAAACTGCCTTTACCAAATCTGCCTTTGTCATGTTCATATCCTCCAAATCATGTAATTATGAAATTGCTAACGTATCGCTTCTTTCGCCCGACGCCAATAAACGTCCAGCGCATCTATGCCCAGGGAATGCATTTCGATCCCTTCCTGCTTCAGCAGCTCCTCCGTTTTCTGAAAACGCCGGATAAACTTTTCCGTTGCCCGGGTCAGAGCCTCCTCTGCATCCACATGCAGATGCCGTGCTGTATTGACGCAGGAGAACAGCAGATCTCCCAGTTCATCCTCAATCTGTTCCTGGGTGCCGCTTTGCATGGCTTCCTGCAGCTCCGCCGTTTCCTGGCTGATACAGGTAAATGCATCCTGCACATTGTCAAAATCCATGCCTGCCCGCATCGCTCGCTTGCCCACCTTCTGGGCACGCATCAGCGCCGGCAGCGCCTTGGATACGGCGGTCAGCGTGTCCGTATTGGACTGCTGCTTCTTTTCCTGCTTGATCTTGTCCCAGTTCTTGAGCACAGCCTCCGTATCCGACAGATTCAACTCCCCGAACACATGGGGGTGCCGCTCGATGAGCTTTTTGCATACCTCATCGCATACATCGTCAAAGGTAAAGCTGCCCTGCTCCCGTTCGATCTGGCAGTGAAACGCAACCTGGAGCAATACATCTCCAAGCTCCTCCCGCATCAGGGGAATATCGTTTGTATCGATGGCTTCCACCGCTTCATAGGTTTCCTCAATGAACTCCATGCGGATGGACTGATGGGTCTGCTCCCTGTCCCAGGGACAGCCGCCCTCGCCCCGCAAAAGCCGCAGGATCTCCATCAGATCTTCGATCCGGTAACAATCCTTCCGGGTAAACGAAACCATGTATCTGCTCCTTTGTATCCCAAATCACGCGATACCCACGGTATATACTACCCTAAATCAGTTAAAATTGCAAGCCCTTCTGCAAAATTCAGCAAATTATGCAGACAAGCCCTGCATTTGACCCGCATTCTAGGCAGAACGCCGAGGATTCTCCAAAAATCAGCCCTTGTCTACAAAGCCCACCTTATGGTACGCCTTGGAAACGATCCGCTGTGAATACCGCAGCGCCTTTTCCGCACTGGCGGTGTAGCACTCCTTCAGATATGCCTTGTCTGCAATGATCCGGGCAAAATTGTCCCGGATGGGCTGTAGGTGATCCGCAACCGCCTCGCCGACGGCAACCTTGAAGTCCCCATAGCCGTGGCCGGCAAATTCCGCTGTGATCTGGTCGTAGCTCTTGCCGGTAACGCTGGCATAGATGGACATCAGATTGTTGATGCCGTCCTTACCCTCCCGGTAGCACACCTCGGAATCCGAATCCGTCACTGCCCGCTTGAACTTGCGGATGATGGCGTCCTTATCGTCCAGGATCAGAATGCATGCGTTGGGATTGTCGTCAGACTTGGACATTTTCTTGGTGGGATCCTGTAAGGACATAACTCTTGCCCCCACATCCGGAATGTATGGCTCCGGCAGGGTAAACAGCTCCCCGTAGCGCTGGTTGAAGCGCTGTGCCACGTTCCGTGCCAGCTCCAGGTGCTGCTTCTGATCTGCGCCCACCGGCACCAGATCTGCATTGTACGCCAGAATATCCGCCGCCATCAGGGACGGGTAGGTGAACAGACCTGCGTTCACATCGTCCGCATGCCGGGCGCTCTTGTCCTTGAACTGGGTCATGCGGGACAGCTCGCCGAACTGGGTATTGCAGCACAGCAGCCAGTTCAGCTCCGCATGGGTGCGCACATGGCTCTGGATGAACAGAATGGACTTTTCCAGATCAATGCCGCATGCCAGCAGCAGGGCGTATGCCTCCAGAGTATGCTGCCGCAGCTTCACCGGATCCTGCCGCACGGTAATAGCGTGCATATCCACCACGCAGTATACGCAGCGATACTGATCCTGCAAGGGCGCCCAGTTGCGGATGGCGCCGATATAGTTGCCCAGGGTAAAGGTACCCGTAGGCTGAATGCCGCTGAATATCAGCTTTTTTTCTTCTGCCACGAAAAATGCCCCCTAATTACTTGCTGCCCTTCTGTGCAGCCTGGTCCTTCAGCTGTGCGTTACGCAGCTCGTTCATCACACGCTGGTACATTGCCATCAGTACCCGGCGCTTATCCCCCATGGGGACGCCTGCCGGCTCATATGCCAGCTTGTAGATGCCGCCCTTGGTCAGCAGATATACGAAATGGGTTCTGCCCCGGGGCAGGTCAAACTGGGTTGCCTTTTCCGCATCCTCCAGGTACTGTCCTGCGTTCAGGATAAAGGAACGGGCAGCCTGCACCACGCCGGGATGCCGCTGTGCCGCACCGGAGTAATCTCCGCCCAGATTGAAATACAGGTTTGATGCGCCGTTGATGTAGCATACCATGGTAGTCAGCAGCTGAGGCCCCATGGGCATATCGATGACTGCCCCGTATACGGTGTCATCCTTCAGATCCTTGCCGAAATGCTCTGCCGGGAAGGTCAGCGCCTTGCCCCGGGTCATGATATATTCCTTGCAGACCGGATAACGGTCCAGCACGATTCTTCTCTGAATTGCCATTTCATTCATCCTTTCAAATTTACTTATCCAGCAGTTCTCTTGTCATGTTCCCCAGGATCTCAATGCCCCGGACGATCTGCTCGTCAGTGGGGGTGGAGAAATTCAGCCGGAAGCTGTCGCTGGGATCGTTCTCCTGAATGGAGAATGCAGTACCGGGCACCACAGCGATCTTGTATTCGGACACGGCACGCTTGCAGAAGCCCATCATGTCGCTGCCCTGGGGCAGGGTCGCCCAGATAAACAAGCCGCCCTCCGGCTTTGTCCAGGTGATCTTCCTGGAGAAGTGCTGCTCCATGCCCTCCAGCATCAGATTACACTTGTGCCGGTAGATCTTCTGAAGCCCTGCCAGATGCTGTTCAATATTCTGGGTCGCCAGGAACCGCTCGCACAGCACCTGCGCCCAGATGTTGGTATGCACATCGGCAACCTGCTTGCAGACGATGATCTTCTGGATAATAGGCTCTGCCGCAGACACATAGCCCACCCGGAGACCCGGCGCCAGGATCTTGGAGAAGGTACCGGTGTAGATGACTCTCCCGTCCGTATCCAGGGCCTTAATGGCGGGAATATCCTCTCCGGCAAACCGCAGATCCCCGTAAGGGTTGTCCTCCAGGATCACGGCGTTGTACTTCTGTGCCAGGGCGTATACCGCCTTCCGTTTCTCCCAGGACATGGTTCTGCCGGTGGGATTCTGGAAGTTGGGAATCAGATAAATGAGCTTTGCCTTTTTCGCATCCTTCAGCGCCTGCTCCAGCAGATCCAGCCGGATGCCGTCCTCCTCCATTTCCACGCCCACCAGGTTGACATGATAGGAACGGAACGCATTCAGAGAGCCGATAAAGCTGGGAGATTCACAGATCAGCGTGTCCCCTTCGTTGCACAGCACCTTGCAGGCAAGCTCGTTGGCCTGCTGGGCGCCGGAGGTGATGATCAGATCATCGGCACCAGCCTCAAAACAGTGCCGGGAGCCCATCCAGCTTTTCAGCGCATCCCGCAGAGGAGTGTACCCCTCGGTGATGTTGTACTGGAGTGCCAGGATCGGATCGGTCTGCATCACACTGTCGGACAGCTCCGCCAGCACCTTGGTGGGGAATGCCTCCGGGGCAGGGTTTCCTGCTGCAAAGGAGATCACGTCCGGGAACGCACAGAACTTCAGGATCTCACGGATGGCGGAAGCCTGTAAGCCGCTTACCTTATCAGAGAAAACATAATTCATATCTATCCCTCGTTCAGTCAGTTTTCATAGGACACCGCTCAAAGCGATATCATATCAAGTATATCACATAATTTCCAAGACGGCAACATAAAATGTACAGAAAGTCCGGGTCAAGGGCGATTTTTTTGCAAATCGCACAGCTTTGACCGTCAAATTCTATACAATCCGCCCTTGACAAATGGGGTTTTCGGAGGTGATCGCACGAAAAAACAAAGCTTTCTGGGGGGATCCTGCGTTCTGCTGGCTTCGGCACTGGTGACCAAGATCATCGGTGCCCTGTTCAAGCTGCCTCTGACCAATCTGCTGGGGGGCGGCGGTATGGGCTACTTCAGCTGTGCCTACGGGCTGTTCCTGCCGGTGTATGCCCTATCCATTACCGGGCTGACCACGGCAGTGGCAAAGCTGACTGCGGAACGTGCTGCGCTGGAGGATCATGCCGCCCTCCGCCGGATCCTGAAGCTGTCTCTGTGGAGCTTCTCTCTCATGGGGCTGCTGGGAACGGGGGCTATCCTGCTGCTGGCAAAGCCCTTCTGCCGCTATGTTGCGGAAAATCCGGACGCCTACCTGTCCGTACTGGTGCTGGCACCGGCGATCCTGCTGGGCTGCGTCAGTGCCGTATTCCGTGGCTATTATGAGGGACTGCGCACCATGTATCCAACCGGTCTGTCCCAACTGGCAGAAGCCCTGACGAAGCTGGTATGCGGTCTGGGGTTATGTCGGTATGCGCTGACCCATCCGGCAGTGGTGCTCCGGTACCTGCCGCCGGGCACCACACCCCTGGCAGCCGCCTCTGCCGCCGCCGTGCTGGGCGTGACCCTGTCCTGCGCTGCCGGCACTCTGTTTCTGATCCTGCGGCATGTATGCATCTGGGACGGAATCCCGGCGTTGCCCCGGCAAAAGCCCTCCCCTGTCTCTGACCGTGCCCTGTACCGGGCGCTGTTTGCAGTGCTGATCCCGGTAGCTGCCGGATCCCTCATCACCAATCTGACCAATCTGATCGACCTTGCCACCGGTATGCACTGTCTGAACACAGCGATCCGCAAGGCTCCTGTCAGCTTTGCCGCCCGATTTGCCGATGACTCCGCCCCGGATCCGGCTGCTCTGGCAAATTTCATTTTCGGTTCCTTTTCCGGGCTGGCAGTGACCATCTTCAACCTGGTGCCCTCTCTGACCAACATGTTCGGCAAAGGTGCCATTCCTGCCATTGCCGCCGCCCATGCAGAACAGAACCGGAGCGCCATGCAGCAGGATTCCGCCGCCGCCATGCTTGCCACCGGCTTTCTGGCATTCCCCGCCGGATTGGGGATTTCCGTGCTGGCACAGCCCATTTTGCAGCTGCTGTATCCCCAGCGGGCTGCCGAGATCCTGGCAGCAGCTCCATCACTCCAGTGCCTGGGGCCCGGGGTAATCTTCCTGGCGCTGACCTTTCCCCTGTTCAGCATGCTCCAGGCTGTGGGGCATGCCCCCACAACAGTCCGGATCATGGGCGTTGGGGTATGCTGCAAGCTGGCAGGCAATCTGCTGCTGATTCCCCTGCCCCGGATCCACATTGCCGGCGCTGCTCTGTCCACCACACTTTGTTATCTGGTGACCTTCCTGCTGGCGCTGTACGCCTATCAGAAGAAAACCGGTGTCAAGCTGGGGATCATGCTGTTTCTCAAGCCTGCCTACGGGGGCATGCTCTGTGCCGCCGCAGCCGCCTTCAGCTATAGCCTGCTGCTGGGCAGACTGGGAAACAATCTGGCGCTGCCTGCCGCCATCTGTATGGGAGGCTGCGTGTATCTGTTTGCCATGTGGCTCATGGGCATCCGCCTCGCCACCCTTCGGGGACGGACATAAAAAGGCCTGCACCATGGTGCAGGTCTTTTCGATGCAGTTTTACTTCCACCGTTCCAGAGCATCGATCAGTCCCTCCAGATTCTGCGCCTGACCAGTCAGCCCGGACATATACACCTTTGGACTGACACGCAGATGCAGCTGCTCCGTGCCGGCACCGGAGGCAAAGGTCAGCTTGATGGAGGTCAGAGAGCCGATTCCTCTGCCAACGGACAGAG
>NZ_FR894914.1:30442-38244 GCF_000434255.1 Ruminococcus sp. CAG:379
AAGGCATAATACTGGCTGGACAATTTCATACCCAGCATATTGTACCGCACTACCACCAGGCAATTGCTTTCTGTGACCGCCGCATAGCCATACTGATTGGTCAGGGAGGAGCTAAACGCAGACGCCCTGCCGAAGCTGACATACACCGGGCAGGAAAACCGATCTCCGGGCATCATGGCTTTTGCCAATGCCTGCTCCATGGCTTCGTTCGTCAGATGAAACAGATTCATTCCCATGGCACAGCCCCCTACTTCGTGATCGCCTGGACATCCTTCTGGTGTCCCATAATCATCAGCGTCTCATTCTGCTTGAACACATGATCCGGAGAGGGCAGCGGGTAAATATGACCGTTTTCCTTTGTGGCAAGGATGCTGATCTGATACTTCTGCCGGATCGCCTTGCCTACGATGGTCTTCCCCACCCAGGATTCCGGCACAGAGATCTCATAAATGGCGTAATCGTCCGCCAGTTTCATATAATCGAACACATGATTGGAGCCATGCTTGATGGCAAGCCGCTCCGCCAGTTCCCGCTCCGCATAGACTACCTCGTCCGCCCCGTTGCGCAGCAGAAATTTCTTGTGTACATCCCGGCTTGCCCGCGCCAGCACAAACCGGGCACCGCATTCCTTCAGCAGAGAGGTTGCCTCCAGGGATGCCTGAAAATTATCCCCGATGGCTACCACGCACACATCAAAATTTCCAACTCCAAGGGAGGAAACAAACCGCTCGTTGGTGGCATTGCCGATCTGCGCACTGGACACATACTGCATGGAATCGTTGACCCGGTGCTCGTCAATGTCAATGGCAAGCACCTCGTTTTTCTGCTCCACCAAAGTTTTCGCCATATGCCTGCCAAAGCGCCCCAATCCAATGATCAAAAAAGATTTCATCATCTTCCCCTATCCGGGCAATACCGCACAGTCTTTGTGCAGTGCCGCCCTGCTTTCATGTATATTGCGCCGCCGGACGCAGATACTTGTTTTATGCAACATCGTAAGGAGGTGCAGCATGAAACCGCTCGGCGAACGCACGCTTATGTTTCTGCTCGGTTATTTTATATACAGCCTGATCGAGATTCTTGCACGGGGCTATACCCACTGGACCATGGCGGTGGTAGGAGGCACCGTGTTGGTGTTCCTATATGATGTGAACCTGCGGCTGCAGGCACCCCTGTTGCGGCTGCAGGCACCCCTGTGGCAGCGCTGCCTGCTGGGGGCGCTGTTTATCACCGCCATGGAATTTACCGTAGGCGTCATCGACAATCTGGTGCTCCGTTGGGGCGTATGGGATTATACCACCGTACCGCTGAATCTGCTGGGGCAGATCTGCCTGCCTTTTTCCATACTGTGGTTTTTCCTGAGTATCCCTGCCTGCGGCATCTGCCGGCTGGTACAGCGGCGGCTTCACACCCAGATCTGATCCCCCAGGCTCAGAATAAACTGGGTCAGCTCGCTTGCCATTTCCGACTGCTCCGGCACCCGGGGATGCCCTGGCGTGCCCGTTCCCGTGCGGCGGAACCGATACCGCAGCACCCGGTCACTGCCCGCCGTTTCCTGTATCTCATCCAGTACCCGCTCAAAATCCGCATCGTGCTGCAACACTGTCAGAGTCAGGATAAACACTGCCCGGGGGTATTTGTCCATCAGATCCCCAAGCAGCTCCAGGTACCGGTTTTTCCAGGCAATGCGCCGCTGACCGGTCAGAAGGATATTGTCCTGCTGCCCGATGTGATGATCGTTCTGACCGAACGCCAAAATCACCACCTGGGGTGTGTATGCTGCAAAGTCCCAGTCCGTCACCCCGGTATTCGTTTCGGGAATGTAACACAGCTTATTGTATACGGATTCCATACCGATCTGTCCGTCATGATAATACCCCGTATGATCCAGCAGGGCAATGCCACCCTGGGCAATGTTGTGGATCTGTGCTCCCAGAAGCCTGGCAGTCTGCATGGGGAACGCATACCAGGCGTTGTCCGCTGTACCATCGCATTTTGCGGGAGGATCCGTCTGTCCCACTGCCTCATAAGCCTCGCAGACTGCTCCGGCACTGACGCTGTCTCCGTAGCATTCGATCCGCCGCTGGGGCAAGGGGGGGAGCTTGCAGGCACATCCCCCCTCTGCCAGTTCAAACCCCAATAGCCGGAAATAGTGGGTGGCATCCTGCCGCTTGAACAGGATCAGGCGATGCAGAGGGCGGCACCGGGTCACCGGAATCTCCAGCAGTTGTGGCTCCAGCGTGTCGGACAGATCCAGCACCCCCTCCGCTCCGTCCAACCAGTAGCCAAGCTGGATCCGGTTGTAGAACCGGGTGTTCTGCACCCTGACCGCAAGCCGGTCTCCGGTAAAACCCAGACGCACCTGGGATCCGGCATAGTAAAAAGCAGGAGACGCCCCCTGTGACCGGTCGATCCTGCCCATGTACTGCAAAGCCGGGTCCGCCGGTGAAATCCATGTACCCATACGCAATCCTATCTCCATATCTGCGGCGGTCCTCCACAGGTGTTCTGCGCAGGATACCCCTATTTTATACATAGTATAGCACAGCACTCCCGTTCCGTCAACGGGTATTTGCACAGGAGCATTTCCTGTGCTTTTTTATTTTTGCAGAAAACCTCTTGACAAAGCCGAAAACCTGTGCTAAAGTATTAAGTGTAATATCAATAGTGGTACAGCTAATACGCCACAGAACAGGAGGTGCCTGATGTTTGATATTGACCTGCAAAGCCGTGTGCCCATCTACGAACAGCTTTACAAAAAGACAATCGAGCTGATCATCAAGGGCGTGCTGTCGGAAAACGACCAACTGCCCAGTGTGCGTGCCCTTGCAAAGGAGCTTGGCGTAAATCCCAACACCGTTGCCAAAGCATATCAGGAATTGGAGCGCAGCAAGGTCATTTACTCCCTTTCCGGACGAGGCAGCTTCATATCCCGCATCAGCGATATGGAAATCAAGGAGTATGCGCTGATCGATTTTGACGAATCTGTCCGGGAGGCTCTGAAGGCGGGCGTGACCCCGGATGAGCTGAAAAACCGGATCGATGCAGTGACAGAGAAAGAAAGGACCGCTCCGTAACAGAGCGAGGGTACGGAACCATGATAGAACTCAATCAACTGGTAAAGAAATTCGACACCACCCCGGTGCTGGATGGGGTGGATCTGACCATTCCCACCGGCACTGCATTCGGACTGCTGGGTTCCAACGGCGCTGGAAAATCCACCATCCTGCGACTGATCTCCGGCATCTACCGACCGGAGGGGGGCGAGCTGCTGGTGGACGGTCAGCCTGCCTATGACAATGTGCTGACCAAGCAGCGGATCTTTTTCATCAACGATGAAACCGTTCAGTTCACCAGCTACACCCTGGAGGAGCTGAAAAACTTCTACAAGCCCTATTACCCGAACTTTTCCGAGGAAGCCTTTGAAAAGCTCCGGGCAAACATCAAGCTGCCCCTGAAGAAAAAGCTCAGCACCTTTTCCAAGGGCATGAAGCGGCAGGCTATCGTCATCATTGCCCTGGCATGCCGCACGGATTACCTGCTGCTGGACGAAGCCTTTGACGGACTGGATCCCACCATGCGGATCATCGTCAAGCGCATGATCGTGGACGCTATGCTGGACCGGAATCTGACCACCATCATCTCCTCCCACAACCTGAAGGAGATCAACGAGGTCTGCGACACGGTGGCACTGCTTCACCAGGGAAAGATCGTCTTTTCCCGGGAACTGGACAGCGTGAAAAGCAGCATCCACAAGCTGCAGGTGGTGCCAGGTGCCAGACAGCAGCTGGACGCAGAACGGGCAAAGGCGCTTGGGGTGAAGGTCATGCATTTCGAGCAGTCCTCCAGCGTCTGCTACATCATCGCCAAGGGCACAGAGGAGGAGCTCCGGCAGTGCTTGGCGCCCATTGACCCCGTTGTACTGGACGTGATCCCTCTGACACTGGAAGAAATCTTTATTTACGAACTGGAGGTGCTTGGCTATGACAGCAACGCCATCACAGAGTAAGCTGCGGCCGTTCTGGCTCAATGCCCGCACAAAGCTCATTGCCAACCGGAAGCCGCTGATCGTCTACGGTGTCCTGCAGCTGCTGGGGCTGCCCCTGATCGTGCTATCCGCAGTGCTGGCAATCAGTGCATCCCTTCACTATGTCCCCTACAACTTCGATGGCATTGCCGTAGATGAGCCCTACTGGGTGCGGTACGGAGGCATGTATGCAGGCTTGGGCTTGATCTTTTTCTGCGTCTCCCTGCTGCTGGGCTTCCTGTTTGCCGTGGGCTCCTTTGACTATCTGTTCCGGAAGGCAAAGGTGGATATGACCTACGCCCTGCCGATCAACACCCGGCAGCGGTTCTTCAGCGATTTTCTCACCGGTGCCGCCATGTATCTGCTCCCCTTCCTGGCAGCCTGCGGTCTGTGCTACGCCATCTTTGAAACCGGGTGCATCCTCCAGGACGGTCTGCGGAAAGCATTGGGTGAGATGCCCATTTCTCTGGAGCTTGCCGCCTTCAAATGCATCATCATCGTGACACTGGGCATGCTGTTCCTGTATGCCTGCACCGTCTTTGCCATGACCTGCTGCGGCACCCAGGCTGAATCCCTCATCGCCATAGTATGCGTCCTGTTCCTGGTGCCCATTACGGTTATGGTATTCGGTCTGGTTTATCTCCAGGGCGGCATGTACGGCATCGACATTGAATCCACTCTGCTGAAGCTGTTGGAGTACACCGGGCCGGGTGGCGCCGGATCCGTATTCTTCTCCTTTCTGGAAAATGAAACCCAATACCCCATCGGCAGCTGGGCAGCGGCCTATCTGGCAGAGATCCTGGTGCTGGTAGGCGTAACCTACCTGCTGTACCGGCACAGAAAGGCGGAGGACACCTCCAAGCCCTATGTATACCGGTTCATGTACTACTTCACCATGGGTGCTCTGATGACCTGTCTGTATGCCATTGCTGTCAGCGATGCGGATACGCTGATCCCGGTGCTGATCTTCTCGGCAGTGGTGTATCTGATCGCAGAGATCATCACCAACCGGGGCTTTAAGAAATTCTACAAGTCCCTGATCCGGTTTACTGTGACTATGGCAATCATTGCCGGATTCACCGCCCTGCTGGATGCCACCGACTACTTCGGTGTCGTGCAGCGTCTGCCGGAGGCATCCAACATCAGCAGCATCACCTTCTCCTGCAACGAAAACTACAACTCCATTTACTGGGACAGCGGCATGGAGACCCAACCCAAGGTGGAGCTGACAGAGCCAGAGCAGATCGAAGCAGTGTATGGGCTGCACAAGCAGCTGCTAAACGCCTATGATGCGAGAGACAATGACCACTATATAAGCAGACCAACCGAGATCCGCATTACCTACCACCTGAAGCTGGGAGCACAGTTCACCCGCCGGTACACCATTACAGCGGAGCAGTGGGCTGACCTGGTGGAGCCGGTTATGCGCAGCAATGCGTGGATGCAGGCGACCCTGGATCAACGGCTTGACAAGTCCGGATCAGAGCTTCGGGTGGAGAACAGCAACCGAACAAACGCCACTTACTTTGCTACCGACTCCTATCAGCAGTTTATCCAGGAGTTCAAGATCGCCTACATGCAGGACTGGATGAATATGTCCGACCAGGAATTCCTGGAGCCAAAGGAGATCTATTTGTATGCCAGCGGCATCCCGGTACGCAGCAGCTTTACCAACACCATGGAAATGCTCAAGGCGTACAAATGCACACCGCCCACCCCGGATTCCGACCTGGAATCCGCCGATTTCAGCGGAATCCTTTATTATCTGGGCACGGAGCACGACCGGGTGTACATCAACTTTCCGATCGCGGATGCCGAAACCTCTGAAGAGATCCCCTCCGCCGGTTTTCTGCTGCCCTACGCATCCAGCTACGGCAGCACCACCGGAGACTATGTACTGCGCTACAACGGGGAATACTATTTCCTGTCCCCGGACTGCCAGTTCCTGATGGATCAATTGATCGGCGAACCGCCGGAAAGCCCGGATACGCCAAAGATTGATACGGGTGCCATGCTGCAATACGACAACCTTTGACGAGTACCTTCGCAGCGAAGGCAGCCATCTGACCCCGGACGAGATCAAAGAAGCGCTGATGCTCTGGGATATTGTCCATCCATAACAATTGCTTTCCTCCTTGCCCGCAGTGTCTACGGATGCTGCGGGCTTCCTTATGCCTGTGCCCTTTTTCCGGTTGAAATCCCACCGCCGGCGTGCTATAATGGAAGCAGAACAACACGGTTGCCCATACGGACTGCCGGAACAGAAAGGAACCTTGTACATGAAACGATTTGCCATTGTATGCATTCTCTGCGCCATGCTGCTGGCTGGATTGCAGGGCTGCCGGAAGGTGGAAAACGAAGAAAGCAGTGCCCCTGCTGCATCCCAGGATGCGCCCCAGCAGGACACCGCCGGCGCAGAAACGCAGCCTCCCACGGAGGAGGCCACCCAGGAGCCGGTACAGACCCATGACTTAGGACAGGTAGATCCGGAAACGGAGCATATCCTGGATCCGGACAAGGTGCTGGATACAGCCCTGCGCACCAGTCTGAACCAGTCTGCCGCCAAGATCGCAAGGCAGTATCATCTGAATCTCACCATTGACATTGTGCAGAAGCTGGGGGATCAGAAGCCTGCCGCCTACGCCCAGGCAGACTATGAAGCCCTGTACCCGGCGGACAGCAGCGGCGTGCTGTTTCTCATCAACAACGACACAGGAGAGGATTACCTGTATGTGTCCGGAGATTGCGGCAGATTTCTGACAGATTCTGTCCGCACGGAGCTGCTGATCCGGATCTCCCCCATGCTGGCTGTGTCGGATTATCAGCAGGCGGTGCAGACTGTGCTGGATACCATTGCCGAAGTATGCCCTGCCCATGTATTCGACCAGGCAGGTGCCATGGATCCGGCGGATATCGCCGATCTGGAGGATACCGCAAAGCAGTTGTACGCCAGCAAGAAGCTGACCGCTGTGGTATGCACCAGCGAGGATGCCAGCCAGGAGGCTGCGGACGTCCTGTTTGAAAAACTGTACGGAACAGAAACGGACGGGATCCTGCTGATGCTGGACACCCAGGGGGAAATGATGTATGTAAGCCTGGGTGGCAGCATACGCAGCAGCATTGGCGGCACCACCATCGGTGCCATGCTGGACCGGATCGACATGGAGCGCCGGGATGGGGCAGCTGCGGCAGCGAAAAAATTCTTCAGCGAGGCGGAAACCCTGGAGCGGTAGCATATGCAGACAAAAGACTTGCATTTTTTCGCAGAATCGTTTATAATAGAAGAAGCAAAGATTTCACAGCTCTGCCTAGGCAGAGCCGAAAATGAATTTGGAGGTCACAAATATGTTGGTTTCAGCAAAGGAAATGCTCAACAAGGCAAGAGACGGCAAGTACGCTGTCGGTCAGTTCAACATCAACAATCTGGAGTGGACAAAGGCAATCCTGCTCACCGCTCAGGAGCAAAATTCCCCTGTCATCCTTGGTGTATCCGAGGGCGCAGGTAAGTATATGTGCGGCTACCGTACCGTTGTAGGCATGGTAAACGGCATGCTCAAGGAACTGAACATCACCGTTCCGGTTGCGCTGCACCTGGATCACGGCTCTTTTGAGGGCGCAAAGGCTTGCATCAACGCAGGCTTCTCCTCCATCATGTTCGATGGTTCTCACTACCCCATCGCTGAAAACATTGAAAAGACCACACAGCTGGTTCACACCTGCGACGTACTGGGTCTGTCCCTGGAAGCTGAGGTTGGCTCCATCGGCGGCGAAGAGG
>NZ_FR894914.1:38283-39238 GCF_000434255.1 Ruminococcus sp. CAG:379
TGAGTGCGCAGATCCGGATGAGTGCAAGGCAATCGCTGACCTGGGCGTTACCATGCTGGCTGCCGGCATCGGCAATATCCACGGCAAGTACCCTGCAAACTGGCCTGGTCTGAGCTTTGAGACCCTGGCTGCTGTAAAGGAAAAGGTTGGCGACATGCCTCTGGTACTCCACGGCGGCACCGGCATTCCGGCTGACATGATCAAGAAGGCAATCTCCCTGGGCGTTGCAAAGATCAACGTAAACACCGAGTGCCAGCTGGCATTCCAGGCTGCAACCAGAGAGTACATCGAAGCTGGCAAGGATCTGCAGGGCAAGGGCTTTGACCCGAGAAAGCTGCTGGCTCCCGGCTTTGAAGCAATCAAGGTAACCGTAAAGGAAAAGATGGAGCTGTTCGGTTCCATTGGCAAGGCTTAATCCGGTTTTGCATCCAAAGCGCCGCAGTGGAATGCTGCGGCGCTTTTTCATGTCCTGCATCGCCGGGATTTTCATCCTGCTTTTATGGGGCTTTCGCACAGCTTTCACAAACTGCCGGTATACTAAGAGCATGAAATCAAGGCAAAGCGGTTTCCGCAATCTGTGCCGTGCAAAGCCGCCAGGCGAGTTTTACACGGTATGCCGAAGTGCTCTACTTCTTTCTAACCTTCACTGTTCCGGAGCGGATACGCCGGTACGGAACAGACTAACAACCCCATTGCATATGCAATGTTCCAGCCGTCCGCAGTCCACCCTCTCTGCGGACGGCATTTTGATGTACAAAGGAGCAAGCCATGAACCCCTTCCCCTATTCTGACGACAATAAGCGCTACCACACCCTTGCCTATCACAACCGGCACACCTACGGCAAACGCATCTGGAAAGCTGTGCTGGACGGGGGCTTTTCCTGCCCGAATCTGGACGGCACCTGCGGCACAGGTGGCTGCGTATTCTGCGACGGCGGCAGCGGCTATTTCACCC
>NZ_FR894914.1:39264-49013 GCF_000434255.1 Ruminococcus sp. CAG:379
CCCATGCTGCCGCTATGCCCATCCCGGAGCAACTGGAAGCGGAGCTTGCCCGGATCCGGAAAAGGGATCCGGATCCACGGGTCATTGCCTATTTCCAGGTGCATACCAATACCTACGCCCCGGTGGAACGGCTCCGGCAGGTGTACGAACCCGCCCTTTCCCATCCGGCAGTGATGGGATTGGCCATCGGCACCCGTCCCGACTGCCTGCCCACAGATGTTCTGGCGTACCTGGAGGAGCTGTCCCACCGGACAAATCTGACGGTGGAACTTGGCTTGCAGACCTGTATGGACGATACCGCCCGGCGCATCAACCGGGGCTACCCCTTTTCCATCTTTGCGAATGCCATGGAGCAGCTGCACCAACGGCGGATCCGCACCTGTGTGCATCTCATCAACGGACTGCCGGGGGAAACTCCTGTGCAGATGGTAGAATCTGCCTGGCGGGTAGGGCTGCTGCATCCGGATGCAGTAAAGCTACAACTGCTGCATGTGATCCGGGGCACGGCTCTGGCAGACTGGTATAATGCCGGCAGGTTTTCCGTCATGTCCCAGGCGGAGTATGTGTCCGTGATCCTCCGGCAGCTGGAGGTGCTGCCCCCGGAGACCGTCATCGAACGTATTACCGGGGACGGTGATCGGAATAAGCTGATCGCCCCACTGTGGAGCATGCGGAAAATTGCGGTGCTGTCCGCCATCGACAAGGCGCAGGCGCAGGCAGGCAGCTGGCAGGGCAAAACCCTTGGGGCAGCACTGCACAATGCATGCCAGGTGGCTTTGCCCTGAATAAAGAAAGCGGAGCATATGCTCCGCTTTCTTATTACCCGTATTATTTCTGCTTTTCGCTGTTTTCCCGCAGTGCTACACGGCGGATCTTGCCGCTGATGGTCTTAGGCAGCTCCTCCATAAATTCTACGATTCTCGGATACTTGTAGGGAGCGGTATGCTCCTTGACATAGTTCTGGATCTCCTTCTTCAGCGTCTCAGAAGCCTCCGTACCCTTGGTCAGCACGATGGACGCCTTGACCACCTGACCACGGATCTCGTCCGGCGCTGCAGTGATGGCACACTCCAGTACATAGGGCAGCTCCATGATAACGCTTTCGATCTCGAAGGGTCCGATCCGGTAGCCGGAGGATTTGATCAGATCGTCTACACGACCCACATACCAGAAGTAGCCGTCCTCATCCCGCCATGCAGTATCGCCGGTATGATAAGCACCATCGTGCCATGCTTCCTTGGTCTTTTCCTCGTTGTTGTAATAGCCCAGATACAAGCCGCAGGGAACCTTCTTGTCGGTGCGGATTACGATCTCACCAGTCTCACCGGGCTTTGCAGGTGTGCCGTCCGGCAGCACGATATCGATGTCGTACAGGGGGCTGGGTCTGCCCATGGAGCCGACCTTATTGGAATCCCCTACGAAGTTGGCAATGGACAGGGTAGTTTCAGTCTGACCAAAGCCCTCCATCAGCTTGATGCCCGTAGCCTCCAGGAACCGGTTGTATACCTCCGGGTTCAGTGCCTCACCGGCAACCACCGCATACTTCAGAGAGGACAGGTCAAACTTGGACAGATCCTCCTTGATGAAGAAACGGAACATGGTGGGCGGTGCGCAGAAGGTGGTGATGTGGTATTTTGCGAACATCGGCAGGATCTTGTTTGCGTCGAACCGGTCAAAGTCATAGGTGAATACCGGTGCTTCATTCATCCACTGACCGTACAGCTTCCCCCAGAGCGCCTTGCCCCAACCGGTGTCGGAGATGGTGAAGTGGAGACCATTGGGATCTACATTCTGCCAGTACTTTGCAGTCAGGAAGTGCCCCAGACCATACTTGTGGCTGTGGGTTGCAATCTTCGGGTAGCCGGTGGTGCCGGAAGTGAAGAACATCAGAATCGGGTCATCACCACAGGAGGTATCCTCCGTCCGCTCGAACTTGTCGCTGTATGCAGGAAGCTCTCCATCGAAATCATGCCAGCCTGGACGAGGTCCGCCGGTGCAGATCAGGGTCTTAACGGACTTGCACTGCTTGACAGCGCCCTCAACGTGGGTGGTTACATCCCCGTCACCGGTGCAGACAATGGCGCTGACGCCTGCTGCATCAAACCGATATACATAATCGTGCTCCAGCAGCTGGTTGGTTGCCGGGATTGCGATAGCACCCAGCTTGTGCAGAGCTACGATGGAGAACCAGAACTGATAGTGCCGCTTGAGTACCAGCATCACCCGGTCGCCCTTCTTGATGCCCAGGGAGCGGAAGTAGTTGGCGGTCATATTGGAATAGCGCTTCATATCCGCAAAGGTAAAGCGGCGCTCTGTAAAGTCATTGGACACATGGAGCATTGCCAGCTTGTCCGGAGTCTTTTCCGCAACCTTGTCCACGATGTCAAAGCCGAAGTTGAAGGTGTTGGTGTTGTGGTATTCGATACCGGTCAGATGCCCGAATTCATCCGTAGTGGTGGACACAAACTTTTCTGAAACCGGATGCACCAGCCCAGCCTTGTCCACGTTGGTGAGCACACGGGTCTGCACATGCTCCTTATACTCCGGCACACCCCCCTGACCGTTGGGATTCATAACGATGGCGTAGATCTCGCAGTCCTCGCCGCCGATGGCAACCTCATCGTGGGGCGTGGAGCTATCGTAGTAGATGCTGTCGCCGGGGTGGAGAATCTCGCTGTGGTCGCCGATATAGATCTTCATGCAGCCCTTGACCACGATATCAAATTCCTGTCCCACGTGGGATGCCATATGCAAAGGCTTGTCCATTGCTTCTTCGGAATAGGGGATCTTTACAAAGAAGGGCTCACTGATTTTGTGACGGAACTGAGGTGCCAGACGGTAATAGGCAAAGCCCTCACGCCGCACGATGGGCAGACCCTTGCCGGCTCTTGTCACAGTGTAGCTGGTTACCTTGGGGCTTTCGCCTTCCATTACATCCGTGATCTCCACGCCGCATGCCTTGGCGCATTTGTAAATAAACGTAAAGCTGAAGTCGCTCTGTCCTGCCTCCAGCGCCTTGTACTCCTCAACAGATACATCCGTGCGCTTCGCCATTTCCTCTACGGAAAGCCCCACGTCCTCCCGCACAGCCCGAATACGCTCTGCAACCTCTTTGATTGCGTGATCCATGTTTGCTCCCATTGCGTTTCATCCTTTCTATGCATTTGATTATTCGCCTTTGAGACAAATAAAAAAATCGTCTCAAAGATCATGTTCTTTGAGACGAGATATGTTCCCGCGGTACCACTCAAATTGCGCATTGCGCCCCTCATCGGCTCTAACAAGCCTATTGCCTTCACGCGGCAAAAACGGAAACGCCTACTTGGTTTACACCGTTCAGGTTTCAGCTCGGAAGGGATCAGCAATCGGTATATTTTCACCGGCTTACACCAGCCGCCGGCTCTCTGCGCAAAATAATATCCGATACAGTCTTCGTCATCGCCATTGACATGAGTATATCACGTTCCCTCGGCTTTGTCAAGGGGTTCTGAAAAAATTTTTTGTGCCGGAAGCATACTGCGCCATACTGCCGCCACAAAGCCCACACAGTACCCTGTGGTGTCCCGTGTCAGCACCGGTTCTCCCTCTGCCGCACACACCACGAGCATGTCCGGCGCCGGAGGTGTCCCCAGACCGATCACCAGCAGATCCCCCGGCTGTATGCCGTATGCCAAGCCGGTCTCATCCGGCATCCGCCATGCCACATACCGGGTGTCCCCCTGGGGCAGCGGATAAAAGGCAACATAGCTTTCTGCCTGCTCCGGGGTACCATCCAGCCGGGACACCACCGGAATCCGCAAAGGCCGACCTCCGGCGAGCCGGATTCCCCGGTTTTGATTCCCTGATTTCTCCAGGTATCCATCCGCCACCAACAAATTGATGTAACGGTGTGCGGTGGAAGTGGATTTCATCCCAAGTGCGGCGCAGATCTCCCGCACGGACGGCGGAATGTCTGTTTCGGTACGCAGTCTGATATAGTCATAGACTGCACGTGCCTGATCGTTCAGCATGATTCATCACTGATTTTCCGCATATGCAGGAAAATCCGCTCCTCTCCTCGTTATCAGCCCTGTGGCAGTTCCTTTGCAAGCCGCCGGGAGATCTTGTATACATCTCCGCAGCCCAGGGTAATCACCAGATCCCCCGGCTGTGCGTGCTTGCAGATATAGTCGCAAACCTGGTCAAAATTGTGATACTTTCGGGTATCGTTCGGCTCCTCGGTTTCATCCTGCGGGAACCAGACGCAGCCAGGAATCTTCTCTGCCAGATTCCGGGTGAAAATGTGGTAGGTATTCTTCTCACGGGAGCCCATAATATCCGTCAGCACCGCCGTATCCGCAATGGACAGGGCCTTTGCAAAATCATCCAGCAGCATAGCCGTCCGGGAGAAGGTAAATGGCTGGAACACTGCCCACACATGGCGATAGCCCATTTCCTTTGCCGCATTCAACGTCACCGTCAGCTCCGCCGGATGGTGTGCATAATCGTCCACCACCGTAATGCCTCCAACCTGGGCAACCTTTTCAAAGCGTCTGCCTGCGCCACGGAATTCACACAGCCCCTTCTGAATTGCGTCAAAGGGAACCCCTGCGTGATCCGCCGCCGCAATGGCTGCCATGGCGTTCAGTACGTTGTGGATCCCTGCTACATGCAGCACGATCTCCCCCATGGGCTTGTCATGATGCATAGCGATGAAGTGCGTCTCCATACCGCTGACATGCTGCACCTGTGCCGCATAGTAATCGCAGTCCGGCGTATTGCCGAAGGTAATCATCTCCTTGCCGGTGATGCCCTCCACTGCCTTCCGGGTGTTGGAGTCATTGCCGTTGTAGATCACTGTCCGGCTTGCCTTTTCGGCAAACTTATGGAAGGACTTGATCACATTCTCCAGAGTGCCGAAGTAGTCCAGATGGTCCGCATCCACGTTCAGGATCACTGCCACGTCCGGATACAGCTTCAGAAAGGTGTCCACAAATTCACAGGACTCACATACCATGATATTACTTTTGCCGGCTCTGCCGCTGCCCCCGATACAGGGCAGCTTGCCTCCGATGAAAGCGGACAGATCCACCCCGGCGGTAAACAGAATCTGCGCCGCCATGGAGGTGGTGGTAGTCTTTCCGTGGGTGCCGCAGATGCAGATGGCATTGTCATACTTGGAGGTGACGATGCCCAGCAGTTCACTGCGCTCCAGCACCGGTACGCCGCTGGCTTTGGCAGCGATCAACTCCGGATTGTCCGCCATAATGGCTGCGGTGTGGACGATCAGATCCGCCCCCGCAATATTCTCTGCCCGCTGTCCAAGCATCACCGGGATCCCCAGCTTCCGGACAGCCTCCAGGGTCTCGGTTTCGTTGTTGTCCGACCCGGTGAGATAATAGCCCCAGCTGTGGAGAATCTGCGCCAGGGGATACATACCGGAGCCCCCGATCCCGATAAAGTGAATGTGTTTTTTTCCATTTAGAATGTTCAGATTCATAATAACCATCTCGTTCCTTTGTAGTTTATTCACAAAGCGATGCTTTGATTGTTCATAAAAATGGTGTATAATACAGAATACAAGGAGGCATCGTATACACACCACATTGTAACACCATGCTAGACATATCCGTACAACATAAGGAGGTAGCACACATGGAAATTACAGACATCAAAATCCGAAAGATCATTACAGAAGGCAGGCTGCGTGCGGTAGTATCCGTTACGCTGGACAACATGCTTGCCGTACACGACATCAAGGTCGTCCAGGGGGATGAGCGATTGTTCGTCGCCATGCCCAGCAGAAAGGACGAAAGCGGCGTGTTCCGGGATATTGTACATCCCATTTCCCCTGCCGCCCGACAGATGTTTGAGCAGCAGATTCTGGAGGCTTACTCCCAGCATCTAGCACTGCTTGAAGCAGAAGAATCCGCCCACGATGCCCTTGTATAATCCATTCTGAATTTCAGCAGGGAATGTTTACATTCCCTGCTTTTTTTGTTGCTCCAGCAGATAGGTCTTCATCAATGCGATCTGGGTCTTGGCGTCCTGGATCTCGTTCCGCAAAACCATATTTACCGCCTCACGCAGATCGATCCGCTCCACGTCCACGAACTCGTCCGGATCCAGCTTCTGGATGCCTCCCACCTGCAAGCCCTTTGCAAGATACATATGAATCACTTCCGTGTCATATGCAGGCGTGGGAAACAGGGAGCCCAGATATTCCATAGATTCCGCCCTGGTGCCGGTTTCCTCCCACAGCTCCCGGATGCCGCAGGTCAGAGGCTCCTCCCCCTGCTCCAGCTTTCCTGCGGGCACCTCCAGGGTCACACAGTGGTGCGGATAGCGGAACTGCCGCACCATCAGCACCTGCCCCTGCTCCGTCAGGGGCACCACGCATACGCCCCCGTTGTGGTGGATCACATCCCGGATGGCTTCTCTGCCATTTTCCAGCTTTGCCACGTCCCGGGTCACATAGAGGATCTTCCCCTCAAATACGGTTTCACTTTTGATCGTCTCTTCGTTCAGATGCATCTTCTGACTTCTCCCCTTCCTCGTTCCATCTCCCGGCGTACCGGGACAAATATGCCGCATACTGCATAGCGGCAGACACATCCTGCTGCAAGTCATATCCATACCAGCAGGTGTGGAAGCACTCCTGCTTTGCCTCCTGCTTCCGGCACTTCCTGGTCAGCAGCAGATACAGCACCAGCAGCAATGCCCCAGCCCCGGTAAGCCATGCGCCGATCCGCAGACCCGGCGTCTCATAGGTAAAGACAATCACATTGTCCCCCGCCTGGGCTTCCACTGCCATAAAGCCGTAGCTGACCCGTTCCACATCCACCGGCTGCCCGTTGACCGTGGCGCTCCATCCTGCCTCATAAGGCACGCTGAAGAACACCAGATTGGGCTGCTCCAGGGTGATGGTGCCGGTAAAGCCGCTGGAATCATACCGAAAGCTGTCGCAGGCATGCGCCGCCCGTTCCCGGCAGGCTTCCAGATACCTTTCCTCCGTCAACCCATAGGCATTGTTCTGGAGCACTGGCTTCATCAGGCTGCCATACTTTTGGATCTGCTCCTGGTTCAGCACAATGGAGTTGATCAGCACCTTTTCACAGCTCATGCCGGATCTGCCCTCCACATCCTCCTGGGACACATAGCTGTCATAGGTAAAGCCCATGGGGATGTAGTACTGGTTCTCGTATACATAAAATTCGTTCTGTATCCCCACATATTCAAACCCGGGCAAACCGCAGTCGAAGGAATATTCATCCTTCTTGGAGTTGTTCACCTTGTCAAAGTAATACCGGACGGAGAACAGCCCCCGAAGGGTGTAGTGCTCAATGGAGGCACGGGATGCCACATCCCGGGTGACCCCGACCTGGTCGTAAAATTCCATAATAGAAACCGGCACTACGCTCTGAAAGGCACGCATATTGGAACAGCCCCAGAACATGGGGTAGTTGTCGTAATCCTCCGAAATGTCGATCCGGTAAAACTGCTCCCGGGGATCCGGCAGAGAAATCTTCTCGCCGCCCTCGATGCCGATCCGGGCGTAGGTACGGGGGATGGGGCCTAAGGAAACCCCGAAGTACACCACGGAGGCGGTGCAGAGCACGCACGCCCCGATGGTCAGCGCCATAGCCCGGCGCAGCACCGGCTCTCCCCGCCTCCGGCATACCGCAAGCCAGACCACCCCGCACAGATTCAGCACACACAGCGCCAGGATCAGCACAAAGTAGATGGGGTAATTTGCAAAGTCAAACCACTTAATGTCCTCCCCGTCCTTGATGGGGATAAAACATGCCGCCAGGCAGAACAGCAGCACGCCGCCGCTGATCCAGATGCCCTGCTTCAGAGAAATCTGTACATCGTCCAGGGCAATGGCAGTCATCATTGCCATGATCAGGATGGGCATATAGAACCATCTTGCATAGTAGGAGCCGTTAAAGGCATAGAAGGCGGAATTGAAAATGGGGATGAAGGCGCAGAACGTGCAGAACAGAGTGAGCCGGGTAGCCCAGTGCTTTTTCCTGGTACCCAGAAAGCCGATGACGCCGGTCATGCCGAACAGGGGCAGATAGCCGCCAATGGACGCCCACTTGGCGCTGTCCGTGCTGAACAGATTGGGGCGTGCCGGTACATCCGGGATCATAAAGAAGCTCTGGATAATCCGGATGATCCGGGTACGGTCGGAGTATGCCACCATGTTCATGCCGTACAGCCGCTCTGTCACCCGGTTATTCTCCAGAATGGTCAGACAGGAGGGCAGTAGCAGCACTGCCGACAGCAACACGCCAATGATGGACTCCAGGGCGATGCTGAAGAACTTTCGCCGGGTGATGTGAAAATCCTTACAGGTGCAGCGAAACAGAAAGTAGACCAGCACGAATACGACCTGTCCGGCAAAGAAGAAGTAATTGAGCATTGCCATCAGTGCCACCGCAAGAGCAAATACCCCCCGGCGGTTGTTGTTCACCCGTTCCTCCAGGGCAATCAGCAGCAACGGGAAAAAAGCGGTCACATCCTGGAAGTGGTTGAAGAAGATGTTGTATGCCTGGAAGCCGGAAAAGGCGTAGAGCATGGCACCGATGGCGGCAGCACGGGGACTGCGCACAAAGCGGCGGATATAAGCATACCCGGTCATAGTCGCCATGCCGTGCTTGAGGCAGAGCAGCCAGGGTATCAGATAGGGGACTGCGCCGCTGGGGAAGGGTATGGTCAGCCAGAAAAAGGGACTGCCCAGCAGGTAGAAGGAGTAGGATCCGATAAAGTTCGCCCCCAGATCCGTCTGCCAGTTCCAACCCAGCTGACCGCTGCGCACTGCGTCATGGGCAAGGTGATAAAACGGGATCTGCTGGGAATTGAAATCCCCGTAGTAGATGAAATACCCCTTGTTGAAGATCACAATGGGCAGCAGCACCACAAGCAGGGTGAAAAAGCCCAGCAGAAACATCCGCAGATACTGTCGTTTGCCGTCCTCCCGGATCAGTAGCAGGTTCTTTTTGACCATAAGTCCCTCCAATGATGATTATACCACGAATTGCCTCATAATGGAAGAGCCAATTCCAAAATATTTTTGGTGATTTCGCATAAAGTTTGACCGGACGCAGCACCCGACGCCCCTTTGCCGCATAGGATGCACTAGGGGCGAGGGGTTACCGGCACAATGTTGGTGAGAATCCCCTGTTCGGTCACGTCCACGATGCCATAGGAGGGGGGCATGCCGTCCCGGGGACAGCTGACGCTGCCGGGATTGAGCAGATACAACCCATCCTCATACCGGGCGCAGCGGACATGCGTATGTCCGAACAGTACCAGATCCGCATCGTTCTGACGTGCCAGTGCCTTGAGATGCTCCAGGGAGCTGTTGACGCCGTAATTGTGCCCGTGGGTGGCTACCAGCCGATGGCTGTGCTCCAGCCCCAGGGTCAGCACCGGCAGGCTCATGCTGTCGTAATCGCAGTTCCCTTTTACATGCCAGGTTCGGGCGGAAAGATCCGGGAACTGGGTCAGCAGCAGATCCAGTTCCTCCTCCCCATCCCCCAGGTGGATGAACAGATCTGCATCCATATGGCGGCAAAAAACCCGACGCAGAGCATCATAGTTCCGGTGTGAATCCGACAGTACAATCAAGCGCATGATGGAACCTCCCACTTCTATTTGTTTCGATTATAGCATATCTATGCTATAAATACAAGTAATTCCGGCAAATCCACTTGGTTGGAAGAAAGGAAGCATGTACATGGATATCAAGGATAAACTCCAGT
>NZ_FR894914.1:49025-60554 GCF_000434255.1 Ruminococcus sp. CAG:379
GATAAACTCCAGTCCTCCAATGCAGAGCCTCTGCTCAAAGCAGTCAGCAGCAAGCTGGGGATCCCCCCGGAGGAGCTGCGGACTCAGCTGGAGGCAGGGAAATTTGACAGTGCCATTCAGCGCATGAATCCGGGCGAGGCTGCCAAATTCCAGCAGGCCATGCAGAACCCGAAGCTGATTGAAAAGCTCATGTCCTCTGCCCAGGCGCAGGCACTGTATAAAAAACTGACCGGCGGAAAATAAGACAACACCCCACAAAGTCTGTGGGGCATTGCCCTTGGATGCTGTCAAAAAGGAGGCTCTGTACGGAGGGACGCCATGGATGATCTGATGAAAAAAATGCAGGAGGTACTCTCCGACGAGCAAAGCATGCAGCAGCTCAACGAGCTTGCCGCCATGTTCCGCAGTGAAATGAACGGGACACCCGAGCATACCCCCGGGGACAGTCCTCCTCCGGCAGAGGATGGGCAGGAAGCAGCCGGCTTTGACTTTAGCAAGCTGCTGCAATTGCAGGGGCTGTTCAGCAGTCAGCAGGAGGACAAAAACGCCGCCCTGCTGCTGGCGCTGCGACCCCATGTGAGCCAGGAGCGACAACAGCGCATCGACCGGGCAGTCAAGCTGCTGCGGCTGTATACCATGTGGAGCGTTCTGAAGGAAAGCGGACTGCTCCAGGATCTGATCTAGGGAGTGTTGACACTAAGATAATATGCAGATTTTCGAGCATAAATTTTACGTAGACAAGGCAAAAAGTCGCAGGCAGGCTGTCGCCTGTCAAGACTTTTTAACGCAGAATGCGTGAAATTTTGCCGAAAAGATGCGTTGTTAGGCTTAGTGTCAACACGACCTAAGGCAACACCTCACATCGCTTGTGAAATGTGACCTGAAACAAAGGGAGGAAGCACATGTGGCAGGGCTCAGCAATACAGAACGCAATATGATGCGGCAGGATGCCATGCGCCGGGCACAGGAAATGCGGCGGCAGGGGCCTCAGACAACAACCGGCGGGGTACAAGCACCACCCCCTCCGAAGCCTGCACCCCCTCCCCCAACCGCAAAAAGCATACAGAACCCTATACAGCCCTTACAGGATCTGCTGGGAACACTGAACCCAGAACGGGCGCTGATCCTGGGACTGCTGTTCCTGCTGGCAAAAGAGGGCGCCGACATCAAACTGCTGGCGGCGCTGGGATATGTATTGATGTAAGGAGACGACTATGTTGAAAACGGAATGGATCTTCTGCGGCATCTGGCTCATCGCCGGACTTTGGATGCTCCGGTGCTATCTGAGCCGAAAGCGCCCCCTGCGCTCCGCCCTGCTGGGCATGCTCACCGGTGTGGCAGCCCTGACTCTGATGCATCTGTACGGCGGACGCTTCGGGGTGGAGATGCCCCTGAACTGCTTTACGGGGGGCATCTCCCTGCTGCTGGGCGTGCCGGGGGTAACGCTGCTGACGGTGCTGCTGCTGATATAAGGCAGCCGGATACGCCAAACGCAGGATATCCCACCAGGAATACCCTGCGTCAATTCATACTTATGCACCGCCCTGCAGCGCCGTCAGTGCCTTTTGCAGCTGAGGATCCGCATCATGGCTCCGTTCATCCAGAGCAGGTGCATCCTCCGGCAGCTCCACGGTTTCATCCGGAATCAGACCGATCCCCTGGTAGCATACAGAACGGGCAGTCCGATAGGTAGCCACTGTAATGGTCAATCCGCCCCCATCGTCCAGAGAAATGGTGTTCTGCATAACCCCCTTGCCATAGGTGGTAACCCCGTACAGCTTTGCCTTTTCAAAATCCCGCAAAGCAGAAGCAAACAGCTCCGCCGCACTGGCAGTATCTCCGTCCACCAGCACTGCCATGGGCAGGTTCAACTCCTTTGCATCCGAACGGATCAGCACTTCCTCCCTGCCGTCCCGGTAGGTGGCAAATGCCACATCTCCCTCCGGCAGCAAGGGATCCAGGCACTCTCCGACGGAGGTCACCAATCCCCCGTGATTGCCCCGCACGTCAAAGACCAGAGCAACCGCCCCATCATTCAGCAGGTTTTGCAGCGCCTCGTTGAACTGCTCCACCGTGGATTCCTTAAAGCCGGAGATACGGATATAGCCGATCTTACCCTCCAGCATCTCTCCGGAGGCGGTCTTGACCTGGATGGTTCTGCGTACCAACTCATAATCCTGATCCACGCCTCCCCGGCGCACCGTCAGCTTTAAGGTGGTACCCTCCTTGCCCTTGATCTGCTCCACTGCCTGCTCATAGCCAAGCTCCAGCACATCCGTGCCGTTGATGGCAACAATGATATCTCCGGACGCAAGCTCCGACTGGGCAGCCGGGGTATCAGCCGTGACGGAATCGATGAAAATATACCCGCTTTCGTCCTTGGTGACGGTAACGCCGATGCCCACCAGGACACCCTTGTCATTTTCCCGGGAGGTCTCCATCTCCTTGGCGGTCATGTACCGGGAGTAGGGATCGTTCAGACCGCTGACGTAGCCCTTCAGAATGCCATCGGACAAGCTCTCCTCATCGATCTCCTTGTAGTAGTTCTCCCGCACCAGACCATCCAGTTCACTGAGCCGGTTATAGGTATCCGCCATATTTTCCACACTGGAAACCTTCTGGTTAAAATGATGCAGATTATAGGCAGAGGTCAGGATAAAGGTCAATGCACAGGCCAGCGCCACCAGACTGATGGTCAGTCCCAGGCTGATCTTTTTGTTCATAGCGTAGTCGGATGCACCGCATCCTGCTCCTTTCCAAACATTGCATAAATGCACGGAACAACCCTGTTACAGATTGCCCCGTGCAGATAGATTATATACCGAGATAGGGTGCCGGATTCACAAAGGAACCGTTCTTCATCACACCGAAGTGCAGGTGGAACCCGGTGGACCAGCCGGTGGATCCCACCGTACCCAGCACAGTGCCGGTGGAAACTGTCTGTCCGTAGGATACGCTGACGGATGCCAGATGTGCATACAAGGTGGAGTAACCGTCTGCGTGGGTCACTACTACATAGTTGCCGTAGCCACCGTTGCAGCCGCAGCTTCTGGTCTTTTTGTAGTTATGGGTACAGCCGGTTTTGACCAGAGTCACAGTACCGCTGGCTACTGCCACCGTTGCAGCGCCGCTGATACTGGAGCCGCCGCTGGCAATGTCAATACCCTGGTGCATTTTCCCCCAACGATTACCATAAGGACTGGAGATAAAGTAGTGTCCCGGCACCGGCCATGCAAAGCGCCCACCGGAATAGGTGGTGTCCGGCTTGGTCACGGTGGTGGTCTGGGAATTGTTCTGCTTGGTCGCCAGAGCCTGCTGCCGCTTGATCTCCGCCATGATCTGATCCTGCTCCTTTTCCTTGGAAGCATTCTCAGCCTTATAGGCGTTGATGTCCTTGTTTGCAGCGTCCGCTTCTTCCTGTAATTCTGCCTGTGCAGCCTTGGTCTGCTGCACCTTCGTATTCAGCTCCTGGATGGAATCACTGTAATCCGCACGGATCTTTTCCTGCTCCACCTTCTGCAGCTCCTGCTCATTCTGCTTGGAAACCAGCTGCTCCTTGCTGCTCTTCAGCTGCTCCATCTGTTCCATCAGACCTGTTACCAGCTTGTCGTCGTGATCTGCCACCCGGGCGATCAGATCCATCTTGGACAGCATATCGTAAAAGTCCGTGGATCCTACCAATGCGGATGCCAGACTGTCATTGCCGGTCACATACATGGCACGCAGCCGCTTCTTGAAGCTGTCCAGTCCCTGGTCAATATCAATCTGCTGCTGGGCAATGTCTGCCTCCAGGGTGTCGATCTCCCCCTGGGTATCCTCGATCTGCTGGTTGATGGTAGTCAGCTGCACATCCACCAGGGAGATCTTCTCGTTGATGGTCTTGATCTGCTCCTGGAGGGCATCCTCAGCCTCCTGCTGCTTGTTCATGTCCTGTTTCAGAGCATCCAGCTTTTGCTGCTGCTCCTGGATCTTCTGGTTGTTTTCCTTGATCTCCTGCTCCAGCTGGGAAATGGTCTTTGCGCTTGCAGGCATATCCCCAAACTGCTGTGTACAGGTCAATACGCCAAATGCAACCGCCCCGCAGACGGTCAGTGCCTTGAGCCGCTTGACCCAATCATGCTTCTTCTTGCTCTTTTGCATATGTGTGTCCCGAACGGACATTCCCTCCTTATACCTTCAGATGTTTTCTTGTGGAAATCACACTGCCGATGGCGCCTACCAGTGCGCCAGCCCCCAGATATGCCAGGGTCACAGGCAATGCTACGTCATTGTAGGTAATGATGCTGCCTACGCCAATGATGCTCAGAATGTCTGCATCTGCTTTCAGCAGATCCACCAGAGAGTCATACGAAAACCAGGTGATGACGGTTGCCACTGCCCCTGCCATCAGGCCGGTGAGCATACCCTCTACAAAGAAGGGGAGCCGGATGAAGGCATTGGTTGCGCCAACGTATTTCATAATGCTGATCTCCCGCCGGCGGGCAAACACGCTGGCACGGGTGGTGTTGGAGATGATGACCATGGACACGATCACCAGAGCTACCACAACCGCAAGCGCCACAACGGAAACGATCCGCCGCAGACCGGTCAGCACATTGACAAAGTCATAGGGAGCACGGATCCGATCCACATCCTGCATGCTGTTCAGGGAGCTCAGGGTATCGGAAAGCCGGGAAATATCCGTCACCCGGATCCGGTAGGCATCCGGCAGGGGGTTGTCATCTCCCAGAGATTCAAACAGCACTTCATACTCCATCATATCCGACTTCAGGTCCGCATAGGCGTCCTCCTTAGAGTAGAAGGACACGCTAGACACATTGTCCATCTGCTCCAGCTTCTTGCCCATCTCCTGGATCTGCTGATCGGAGGTATTGTCTTTGATGTAAATAATCACTTCGTTTTTATCTTCAATTCCACCAATAATGGAATTTAAATTCAAAAAGAACAGGCAGGAGATGCCTACCAGCAGCAGGGATACCAGCAGCACACAAAAGGAAGCAAATGCCATGACCCGGTTCTTCCAGACGTTGTCCACGCCCTGCTTGATCAGATATCTTACGCCGCTAAGCTTCATAATTGCCTCCTACCATCTCATCGAAGATGATGGAGCCGGAATTGATGTTGATGATACGGCCGCCGAAATGCCGCACCAGCTCGTGAGCGTGGGTGACCATCAGAACTGTCGTGCCGCATTCATTGATCCCCTGCAGCAGCTCCACCATTTCATAAGACAGTTCCGGATCAATGTTGCCCGTAGGCTCGTCCGCAATAATAAGCGCCGGGTCATTTACCAGCGCCCGGGCAAGTGCAACACGCTGCTGCTCGCCGCCGGACAGCTCCCTGGGATAGGAGGACGCCTTGTCCTGAAGTCCTACCAGGCTGATCACATAGGGTACACGCTTGCGTATGTACTTTCTGGGGGCATCAATGACCCGCAGCACAAAGGCAATGTTTTCGTACACAGTCATGGTTTCAATGAGGCGGAAATCCTGGAATACCACCCCGATGGTACGGCGAAATTCCGGCACACGCCGACGCTTGAGATTGGTCAGATTATAACCGTTGACGGTAACCACGCCGCTTGTGGCGTCGATCTCCTTCAGAAGCAGCTTGATGAGCGTACTTTTTCCGGCACCGGAGGAACCGACCACGAACGCAAATTCGCCGTCGTTGACCTTCAGACTGATATTGTTGAGCGCCTGAATACCTGTCGTTTGATAGGTAACGGAAACATTCTTCAACTCTACCACAAATACACCTTCCTTATTCTTTCGGCAGCCGGCTTGTCCTTCCCGCAGGATGCGGAGAACAAAGAATCCCTGCAAGCAGCCCTGCACAGGCTCTGTGCGATGCTGTCCTAAGAAAATTGCCCAACACGAATGCGTCGGGCAAATAAAGCTTTAGAATTTAACGGGATTTGCCGACAAATATTTCTTGACCATCAGGGCGATCTTGAAGATGATCGCATGGTCAAATTCACGAAGATCCAGACCTGTCAGTTTCTTGATCTTCTCCAACCGGTACACCAGGGTATTCCGATGTACAAACAGCTTTCTTGAGGTTTCGGACACGTTCAGATTGTTTTCAAAGAACCGCTGAATGGTAAACAGTGTCTCATGATCCAGAGATTCGATGCTGCCCCGCTTGAACACCTCGTGCAGGAATGTTTCACACAAAGTGGTGGGCAGATGATAAATCAGACGGGCAATGCCCAGATTGTCGTAGCTTACGATGACTCTGTCCGTGTCAAATACCTTGCCCACTTCCAGCGCCATCTGGGCTTCCTTAAAGGAACGAGCCAGATCCTTTACGCCCACAACCACGGTACCGATGCCCACATTCACACGGGTGTAAAACTCGCTGCTGAGGGTATCCGCAATGGAACGGGCGAGTTTTTCCAGATCCTTGGAGTCCACCGTATTCTTGATTTCCTTGACCAGCACGATGTCGGTTTCGGTAATGTTGAATACAAAGTCCTTGCTCTTGTCCGGAAACAGATTCTGGATGACATCGTAAGCGGAAATGTCATTGGCGGAAACGATGCGGATCAACAGCACTACCCGGCTGATCTCGGAATTGAAATGCAGCTCCCGTGCCTTGATTACAATATCTCCCGGCAGTACATTGTCCAGCACCACGTTCTTGATGAAGTTGTTCCGGTCGTACTTTTCGTCGTAATACTGCTTGATGTTGGAAAGGGTGATTGCCATGATGCTTGCATACTTGGCAGCGTTTTCGTCCACGCCCTCCACGAATACGGCGTAATCCGGCGTCACCCGGGAGCCAAAGGGCTTGTAGGTGTAGCCGTCCCGGATGAAGATCTCGTGGGAGTCGCTCAAATCCAGCGAAACAAACTCATTTGTGGTGCCGATCTTCGTCAGGTCGCTGCAGGCGATGATGGTTGCAGTATCATCCACAACGCCAATCACAGCGTCAATGGTATCGCGCATCTGGTGAACCAGCCCTTGAAATAACCTGTTCGACATAATTTTGAAACCCTTTCTTTTTCATAAATTTCGCACATGCCGGTTTGCTTCACTCGAATATATTACAGATTGTAACACATTTTCGAGCCGTATTTGTTAACAAATTGTGAACTTTCCGCTGACATGTTACGATTCACATTCAAAAACGGCGTTTTTTCGCCATAATTCCCCGTTTTTTCTGATACTTTTTTGTAACCAATCTGCAATAAATTGACTGCAAACTGTCACATTTTCTCCGGGCAGGTAATTTTCAGCATGGTCAGTGCATTGGCAAGTGCCTGCCGGGTAGCTGCACAAAGGGCAAGTCGTGCCTCCCGCAGCTGGGGCTCTGCATTCTTTACGGTGCATGCATCGTAGAACTTGTGGAACAGGGTCGCCAGCTCCACGGTGTACTTGGTGATCCGGGAAGGATCGTAATGCTTTGCCGCCGTGTCGATCTCCTGGGGCAGCATGGCAATGTACCGGATCAGCTCGATCTCCTGGGGCTGTGTAAACTGCTGCATCCGCTCCCCGGTCAGTTCTGCCGGCCGGATCCCCTCCTCTGCCAGATTCCGCAGCAGACTGCAAATCCGGGCGTGGGCATACTGTACATAGTAAACCGGGTTCTGGGAGGATTTCTCCACTGCCAGATCCAGATCAAACTCAAAGTGGGAATTCGCCTCCCGCAGATTGAAGAAGAAACGGGCTGCATCAATGGGGATCTCCTCCAGCAAGGTCACCAGAGTAATGGCCTTGCCGCTGCGCTTGGACAGCTTTGCCACCTGGCCGTTCCGCATCACGAATACCATCTGCATCAGCACCACGTCCAGCTTGGAAGCGTCCACCCCAAGGGCGGTCAGCGCCGCCTTCAGACGAGGCACATAGCCGTGATGATCCGCACCCAGCACATCGATGGCCTTGTCGAAGCCCCGGGTCACCAGCTTGTTGTAGTGGTAGGCAATATCGGGAACCACATAAGTAGGAATGCCGTTGGAACGCACCAGCACGAAGTCCTTGTCCGCCCCGAATTCCGTTGCCTTGAACCAGGTGGCTCCGTCCTGCTCATAAGTATAGCCGCTGTCCCGCAGCTTCCGGACAATCTCCAGCACGCTGCCGTCTGCATGCAGAGTGCTTTCCCGGAACCAGGTGTCATACTGGATCCGGTACTTGCCCAGATCCCGCTTCAGCCCTTCAATATTCTTGGGCAGTGCATACGCCACCAGGGCATCCCGCCGTGTCTTGGCGTCAGCGTCCACATACCGGTCGCCGTTTTCCGCCGCAAACGCCTTTGCATGCTCCACAATGTCCATGCCCTGATAAGCGTCCTCCGGCAGCTCCACCCCATCCCGGTACAGCTGCAAATAGCGCACCTCCAGGGATGTGGCAAACTTTTCGATCTGATTGCCGGCGTCGTTGATGTAGAACTCCCGCTCTACCTGATAGCCAGCCCAGTCCAGCAGGCTTGCCAGGCAGTCCCCGATGGCGCCGCCTCTTGCGTTGCCCACATGCATGGGGCCGGTGGGGTTTGCGGAAACGAACTCCACCAGCACCCGCTTGCCCTCGCCGGTATCGGTTCTGCCGTAGGTGCCGGTTTCCTCCAGCACCGTGTTCACCACCTGGGCAAACCACCGGGGGCTCAAAAAGAAGTTGATGAAGCCGGGACCAGCGATCTCCGCCCGGTCGAAGTAGGTACCCTCCAGCACCAGTTCTCCCAGGATCTTCTCCGCAATGGCACGGGGCGCCATCCGGAAGGGCTTGGCGCAAACCATCGCCGCATTGGTCGCAAAATCCCCGTGGGACTTGTCCGCCGGAATCTCGATCTTGAAGTCACTTACCGGCTCCGGAGGCACCGCTCCGGATGCCACCAGTCTGCCCATGGATCCCAGCAGGATCTCCCGCAGCTGATCCGATGCCTGTTTAATCAGATTTGCCATTGTTTCAACGCTCCTTTTATCTTCCACAGCCCCGCAGGCGCTGCCTTATGCCTTCCGCACGGAAAGCCTGATCTCATTGTCCGACAGGTAACTGCCGTTCATATCAATGGTATACCGCAGGAACAGCTCTCCCCCCTCCGGGGTCAACCGGTTCCGGATTGCGTGGGTGTATACCCCGATCACCATTTCCCCAAAGGGCATGGCATAGTGGCAATAGTGCTTTTTATTAGATTCAATGACCAGATTGGAGGTGGCAGTGCCGCTGCGCCGGATGGACGCAAGCCGCTCTCCTTGCACCTCCACCTCCGTGACGGAGCCCTCAAAGCCCGTGGCTTCAGAATCCTCATAGCTGATGTGGGCGGTATCCCCCTCCATCCGGTAGACACCCTCTGTCACAAGCTCTGTCACCGTGCGATCCTCGTTGACGATCTGCACGCTGGTCATATCGATCATAACATCCATAGTTTTCTCACAATCTTTGTGCCGTTACGACGGCGTATCATCCAGGGAGGCAAACAGCACCTTGCCATCCACGCCTTCCTTCAGAAAATGCTTTGCGTTTTCCTCAAACAATGCCACGCTGTCGCTGACGTAGAAGGTGCAGGTACCGGGGGTTTCCCGATCCGTCAGCAGGTCATGCTCCAGCAGGCAGAGATTTGCAAACTTTGCAGCCTCCTCCCCGGAGGAGATCAGCGTCACGTCCGGCCCCATGATATCCGCAATCAGATCCCGGATCACCGGATAATGGGTACAGCCCAGAATCAGGGTATCCACCCCTTCCTGCTTGATGGGGGTCAGATATTCCTCCGCCACCATCCGGGTCACCGGGTTATCCCGATCCGTGTAGCCGTTTTCCACCAGATGCACAAACAGGGGGCAGGCATTGCCCACCACAAAGGCATGGGGGTTGATGGTCTTGATGGCCTTGGCATAACTGCCGCTGCGAATGGTGGCAGGGGTGCCGATGACGCCGATGCGCCCGTTCCGGGTGGCGCCGCAGGCAGCCTGCACCGAGGGCAGCAGCACCCCGGTAAAGGGCATATCCGTCACAGGAGACTTGGTGCCCAGAATGGTGCTGACCGTGCCGCAGGCGGCAATGATCATCTTAATGGGGAATTTCCGCAAAAATGCAATATCCTCATTTGCGTATTTCAATACGGTTTCCCGGCTCCGGCTGCCGTAAGGGATCCGGGCAGTGTCGCCAAAATAGATAATGTTCTCGTTGGGCATCAGTGCCCGCAGGGCTTTGACAGCCGTCAGACCGCCGATGCCTGAGTCGAATACGCCGATTGCGTCGTTGTTCATGTTCCAATCACCGGCTGCATCCACAGATCACAGCCGCTCTCCTTCCAGATTTAATAGAACAGGATCAATAGGTACGATCCGCATTCTCAATAGCCTGCTCCAGCAGCTTGTCGATCAGATAGCTGTAGCTCATGCCCAGATTCTCCATCAGCTTGGGATACATGCTGATGGGTGTAAAGCCCGGCATGGTGTTGATCTCGTTGAGGATCACCGTACCGTCCTGCTTGAGGAAGAAGTCCACCCGGGACAGCCCCTTGCAGCCCAGTGCCTTGTATGCAGCCACTGCAGTTTCCCGGATCTCCTTTTCGCTGTCTGCGTCGATCCGGGCAGGGATGTACAGCTTGGAGGTACCCAGAATGTACTTTGCCTCATAATCGTAAAAGTCGTTGCAGGGCTCGATCTCTCCCACAAAGGATGCAAAGGGGTTGTCGTAGCCGAATACCGCAACCTCCAGCTCCTTGCCCTGGATAAACTCCTCAATGACCACCTTATTGTCATGACTGAAGGCGATCTTGACCGCATCCTTCAGAGTTTCCGCATCCGTTGCCTTGTTGATGCCGATGGAGCTGCCGCAGTTGGCAGGCTTTACGAACAGAGGGTAGCCCAGTTCTTCTCCGATCTGTGCACAGCAGGCATCCAGCCGGTTCAGGTCACGCTGCCCGATCATGCGCCACCGTGCAGTCCGGATCTTGTTGTAATCCAGCACCGTGTGGGTGTGCACCTTATCCATACAGGAGGCGGACGCCAGCAAACCGCAGCCCACATAAGGGATCCGTGCCAGATCCATCAGACCCTGGATGGTGCCGTCCTCCCCGTTCTTGCCGTGCAGCACCGGGAATACCACGTCCACCTTCCGGACGGTAGCCTCACCGTTTTCGATCAGCAGGAAACCGCCGTGAAGGGGATCCGGAGAGAGCACTGCAGAAATACAGTCGGGATCCCGTTCCCACTCGCCGGAGGCAATGGCAGCGGTATCGCCAGGGTAGTACAGCCAGCGTCCCTTTTTGGTGATGCCGATGCACATAACCTCGTATTTATCCTGTGGAATATTTTCAATGACGTTTGTCGCCGAAACCAGTGAAACATCATGTTCGCTGGACACGCCGCCGAAAACGACTGCTACTCTGATTTTAGACATAACCTACTCCTTTGTTCGTCAAACTGCCCGCTCCGTCTCGCCGGGCTTGACAGTTTTTATTTTATGTGACATAATATTATAGCATACTTCACAAAACAGCGCAAGTATTTTTTTGCATTTTCACAGAAAAAAGCGCAAAGTTCCTCTGCCGGATGGGAGCATGCCTTCAGTGTGCCTATAGGCAACA
>NZ_FR894915.1:0-14021 GCF_000434255.1 Ruminococcus sp. CAG:379
GGCAGGGGGCGGTGCAGTGGTCTGTGCCGGTGCGGTGGTGGTTGGTTGAGTCTCGTTGATGCTGCTGCCGTTTTCAATGTGCTGCATGCTGCTGCATCCGGTGAGCAGCAGCGCAGCTGCCAGGGGTAGAAGGATCCGTTTTCCCATGGGTTTGCCTCATTTCGCATGGTTTTTTACCAGTATAGCACACTTATATAAAAAATGCAAATGGGCTTGATTCCAGTGAAAAAATATGCTAGAATGATAACGTGGATAGTTGTAGGCAGAGTCGGCGGTCTGTCTGTTTTGCTGGCGTTGGGCACAACGTCCGGCAATGCAGCCTCCCAGTTCCTTTGAAAAAGGTTACGGTTGGCTGATTTGTTTTGAAATGAGGTATCATAATGCGTAGAAGTGGTATTTTGCTCCCTGTTTTCAGTCTGCCTTCCCGGCATGGCATCGGGAAAATGGGCAAGGCGGCATATGAATTTGTAGATTTTCTGAAGGGTGCGGAGGTATCCTGCTGGCAGGTGCTCCCCCTTTCACCTACGGGCTATGGGGATTCCCCCTATCAGTCCTGCTGTACCTATGCAGGAAACCCGTATCTGATCGACCTTGATCTGCTGGCGGAGGAAGGCTTGCTGGTGCCGGCGGATTATGACGGTCTGAACTGGGGGGAGGACAGCAGCACCATTCCCTATGCGCTGCTGTATACCCAGTGCTATGAAGTGCTGCGGATCGCCTTTTCCAATGCAAAGCCGGATCCGGACTTTGACGCCTTTGTGGAGGCGCAGAAGGACTGGCTGGAGGATTACGCCCTGTACATGGCGCTGAAGTTTGCCCATGACGGCAAGCCCTTTACGGAGTGGGGGAGATCCCTGCGCCGCCGGAAGAAGGAAGCGATGGATCAGGCAAGGGAAACCTACAAGGAGGACATTGCCTTTCATAAATTCATCCAGTACCAGTTCTTCAGGCAATGGTACCAGCTCAAGGCATACGCCAACGAGCAGGGAATCTCCATCATCGGGGATCTGCCCATTTACACTGCCGCAGACAGTGTGGAGGTCTGGGCACATCCGGAGCTGTTTGAGTTGAATGTGCTGAACCGTCCCGCCGAGGTGGCAGGCTGTCCGCCGGACTGCTTCTCTGCCACCGGGCAGCTTTGGGGCAATCCGGTTTATCACTGGGAGCAACACAAAAAAACGGGCTATGCCTGGTGGATCCACCGGCTGGGGTATGTGAGCAAGCTGTTTGACATGGTTCGCATCGACCACTTCCGGGGCTTTGAAAGCTATTACTCCATTCCGGCAAAGAAGGAAACCGCCGAGCACGGCACCTGGATGCCGGGGCCGGGTCTGGAGCTGTTCCAGGCGGCGCAGCAGAAGCTGGGAGATCTGAACATTCTTGCGGAGGATCTGGGCAATATCACGCCCCAGGTGCGGAAGCTTCTGGCGGAGACCGGCTATCCGGGCATGAAGGTGCTGCAATTTGCGTTTGACAGCGATGCGGACAATGAATTCCTGCCCCACAATTATACTACTTCCCACTGCGTGGTGTACACAGGCACCCACGACAACGACACCCTGCTGCACTGGGCAGAAACCCTGAATCGGGAACCCCTGCGCTTTGCCCGCGCATACCTGGATGTGGAAAGCAGGCAGGATGTGCCGGCGGCAGTGGTGCGTGCGGCATGGTCCAGCATTGCGGAGCTGGCAATTGCCCAGATGCAGGATTTTCTCAAGGCAGGCGGCGAAGGCAGAATGAACCTGCCCTCCACCCTGGGGGGCAACTGGTGCTACCGCACCAAGGCGGAGCAATACACAGAAAAGCTGCAGCGGCGGATCCGCCGGCTGAACCGTACCTACGGTCGAAAGTAAGGAGCGAGATACAGATGGATCATAAGGAATTTGAACAGGCGTTGTGCAAAAAGCTGGGTACCACCCCGGACAAGGCGACTCCCCAGGCACTGCACAGTGCCATCGGGGACACGGTGATGGAGACCATTGCACCGGACTGGCGTGCAAGCCGTCAGGCGCATCTGTCCGGCAGACGGGCATGCTATTTCTCCATGGAATTTCTGGTGGGGCGGGCTGTGCAGAACAATCTGCTGTGCCTGGATCTTTACGATACAGTGGAAGAAGCCCTGCGTCCCTACGGCGTATCCCTGGCTGCTATGGATGAGATCCCGGATGCTGCCCTGGGCAACGGGGGGCTGGGCAGACTGGCTGCATGCTTTCTGGACAGTGCGGCGACTCTGAACCTGCCCCTGGACGGCTACGGCATCCGCTACCGGTACGGGCTGTTTGAGCAGCATTTTGAGGACGGCTTCCAGAAGGAGACCGCCGATGACTGGACCCGGTGGGGAGATCCCTGGTCGGTGCGCTGTGAGGCGGATGCGGTGGAGATCCGCTACGCCGGACAGACCGTCCGGGCAGTGCCCTATGATATGCCCATCATCGGCTGCAAGACCCGGCACATCAGTACCCTGCGGCTGTGGCAGGCGGAGCCGGTGCATACCTTTGACTTCCAGCTGTTCAATCAGCAGCATTATCTGGAGGCTTCTGCGGAAAGCATTGCCGCAGAGGATATTTCCAGAGTCCTGTACCCCAACGACGACACCCGGGAGGGGAAGCTGCTGCGGCTCAAGCAGGAGTATTTCTTCAGCGCCGCATCCCTGGCGGATATCCTGCGGAAATACCGGGCATCCCACGACAATTATGATGACCTGGCGCAGGCTGTCAGCATCCAGTTGAACGATACCCACCCGGTGATCTCCATTCCGGAGCTGATCCGGCTGCTGATGCAGGATGGGGTTGCCTTTGACAAGGCGTTGTCCATTGCGAAGCAGGTGTTCCACTACACCAATCACACCATTATGGCGGAGGCACTGGAAAAGTGGGACTGCGGTCTGGTGGAGGAGCTGCTGCCGGAGGTGTATGGGGTAATTCTCCAGATCCACGAGGCACTGATGGCGGAGCTGTATGCAAAGCCGGACTGGACGGCGGAGCAGATCGCAGCCATGGGAATCGTCCGGGATGGCTGCGTGCATATGGCACACATGGCGATTTATGCCAGCGCTCACACCAACGGGGTGGCGAAGATCCACACGGAGATCCTGAAGCATACCGCACTGAAGGACTGGTACCGGCTGTATCCGGAGCGGTTCCAGAACAAGACCAATGGCATTACCCAGCGGCGCTGGTTTGCCCTGTGCAACCGGGAGCTGTCCGGTCTTGCCACGGAGCTTCTGGGCAGCGACCGGTGGATCACCCAACTGGATGCCCTGGAGGAGCTGGTGCCCTATGCCCGGGATTTACAGGTATTGCAGCGCTTTACTGCCATCAAGCAGGAAAAGAAGCGGCAGCTAGCGGCGTATGTACTGGCGCAGGAGGGCGTTCGGATCGACCCGGATACGGTGTTCGACATTCAGATCAAGCGGCTGCATGAATACAAGCGGCAGCTGCTGAATGCCTTCTCCATTCTGTGGATCTATTTCGGCATCAAGGACGGCAGCATTCAGAATTTTACCCCCACCACCTTCCTGTTCGGGGCAAAGTCTGCGCCGGGCTATCGGCGGGCAAAGGGCATCATCAAGTATATCAACGAAATCGCCAGGCTGGTGGATGGAGATCCCCAGGTGCGGGATCTGATCCGGGTGGTATTTGTCCACAACTACAATGTATCCTATGCGGAGAAGCTGGTGGCGGCTGCGGATATTTCCGAGCAGATTTCCACCGCTGGTACGGAGGCATCCGGCACCGGCAACATGAAGCTGATGCTGAACGGGGCGGTGACCCTGGGTACCCTGGACGGGGCGAATATCGAGATCGTGGAGGAAGCCGGGGAGGAGAACAACTATATCTTTGGCGCCAGGGTGGAGGAACTGGAAAAGATCATGCCGGACTACAGCAGCCGCCGGCTCTTTGCGGACAACGAGAAGATCCGCCGGGTGGTCAGCACCCTCATCGACGGTACCGTATCCGACGGGGGCACCGGAGATTTCCGGGAGCTGTACTACAGCCTGCTGGACGGGGCAAGCTGGCATCGTCCGGATCACTACTACCTGCTGGGGGATCTGGAGTCCTATGTGGAGGCAAAGCTCCGTGCCATTTCCGACTACAGGGATCGGGCGGAATTTGCGAAGAAGCAGTGGCTGAACATGTGCCATGCGGGCAAGTTCAGCTCCGACCGGACTATCCGGGACTACGCAGCAGACATCTGGAACATTACCCCTGTGCAATGAAGCATACAGGAACGTGACAGAACGGAAGATTGACAGCCGAGACAGCCCTGCATACCGGAGGGCTGCCCGGGAACGGAGGGGTGCCACATGAACAAGTACATCGATATTCACGCCCATGTACTGCCCGGAATGGGCTGTGGGCCGGAAACGGCGGCGGAGAGCCTTGCTATGCTGCGAACGCTCCATGACCACGGGGTCAAGACCGTGATCGCTACGCCTTTTTTCAATCCGGAAACGGAAACGGCGGATGCGTTTCTGGCACGGCGTGAGGCTGCCTATGCCCGGCTGCGGCAGGCAATGGAGGGGGAGACTCTGCCCCATGTGGCACTGGGTGCGGAGGTGCTGCTGTGTCCGGCTGTGCTGGAATGCGGCAGGATCGACCGGTTCCGGGTGGAGCGCACCGGCTATGTGCTGGTTTGTCTGCCCCGGGGGCAGGTGATTGACCCGGCGCTGATGACCCTGTTCGATCACTTTCATGTGGCAAGCGGTCTGGTGCCCGTTCTGACGGATATCGACCGGTATTTCAACACCATTCAGGTGGAGGATATGTTCGCTCTGAGCCGGGCAGGGGCGTTGCTGCAGGTGTCCTGCGCCGGGATCATGGCCCACGACACCCGGAAGTATGCCCTGTACCTGCTGGGAAATCACATTGCCCAGTTTGTCAGTTCCGGCTATGCATCTCCCCAGGACAGCCCCCGGCTGGTGGAGGCTATGCGGGTGCTGAAGCGCTCTCTGCCCCTGGTGAAATACAAGCGCATCAAGAATAACGCCGGCATGCTGCTGTCCAATGCGGCAGTCAGCGAATTGGTGAACTGAGGGTTGCAATGTCACACAGCAAGCATACCAAGCGGGGATATTCCCTCTATCTTGAAAAATGGGATCCTGCTGCAAAAAAGTATATCCACACCTGTGCCCTGTGCGGATGCAGGGGTTATAGTCCTGCACTGGAACTGGATGAACGGGACTGCTGTGCGGATTGTGCCAGGATTCTGGAAAAAAGAAAATAGGGCGTCCGTGTTGCCCGGGATATGGCGCTCCTGTATTGTGCAGGGGCGCTTTTTTATTGGATTTCCCTTGCAACCAGGAGGATCCTGTGGTATAATAAACGTAGTGTGTATGGACGCCGGATCCGACGCTGTCACACCAACTGTGCAAAACCGCACACAAGAAAAAGGAGGTTCGTCATGAATCCTGACCCGTACTTATGGGTACAATTAAAACACTTGCGGGAGCATTGACGAACAGCCGTGCTGCCGCAGAAAGGCAGCATTATGATCAGCTATTTCAAGACTGTCGGCTCCGAGCTGACACGGCTATCCAAGCCGGAGCCGGGCTGTTGGGTCTCCGTGGTGGAGCCTACCCCGGACGAGGTAAACGTTCTGATCGAGCAATACGGGCTTGACCGGGACTTTGTCCGCTCCTCTCTGGATGAGGAGGAATCCTCCCGTGTGGAACGGGAAGAAAATCAGACCCTGATTATCGTGGATACCGCAGTGGCGGAAAAACAGGATGAGACCTTTTTGTTTTACACCCTGCCGGTGGGCATCATTACCACCGCCCAGTATGTATTCACCATCAGTCTCAAGCACTGTCCCGTGATCGATGCCATTGAAAACGGCGCCATCCGGAATTTACAGACCATGCACAAAACCCGGTTCGTGCTGCTGCTGCTGATGCGCATCACCGCCGGCTTTGTCCAGTACCTCAAACAGATTGACAAGATCTCCTACCACATCGAGAAGCAGCTTAGTGTGGCGATGAAAAACAAAGAGCTGGTGCAGATCCTCGGACTGGAGAAATCCCTGGTCTACTTTTCCACTTCCTTAAAGGCGAACAATATCACCCTGGAAAAGATCCTGCGGGGCAGGGTCATGAAGCTGTACGAGGAGGATCAGGATCTGCTGGAGGATGTGCTGGTCGAGGTGAAACAGGCAACGGAAATGACCAAGATCTACACCGGCATTCTGTCGGTTATGGTGGACGCCTTTGCATCCGTCATTGCCAACAACCAGAATACCGTCATGTCCCGGCTGACTGTCATCACCATCATCATGGCGATTCCTACCATGGTGTTCAGCTTCTACGGCATGAACACCGCCCATCTACCCATTCCGGATACCTGGTTTCCCACTCTGATTTCCGTGATGGTCACGGCAGCAGTGGCATTGCTTCTGCTGCGGAACAAGAATAAATAGGTCAAAGCCCGGATGGGATTCTGTCCGGGCTTTTTGCATACACAGGAGGAAGCATTATGGTTCATATCGGAAATGACTGGGATGAGCTGCTGAAGGATACCTTTGCGTCGGAAAACTATCAGCAGCTGCGGCAGTTTCTGATCCGGGAATACAGCACCCACCGGGTGTATCCGGATATGTACGATCTGTTCAATGCACTGCGGTATACGTCCTACGCAGACACCAGAGCGGTAATCCTGGGACAGGATCCCTATCACCAGCCCGGGCAGGCTCACGGTCTGTGCTTTTCCGTGCGTCCCGGCGTTGCACCGCCTCCCTCTTTGGTGAATATGTTCAAGGAACTGCGGGATGACCTGGGCATTGACAATCTGGGAAAGGGGGGCACCCTGATCCCCTGGGCAAAAAGCGGCGTGCTGCTGCTGAATACAGTGCTCACCGTCCGGGAAGGGGAGGCAAACAGCCACCGGGGCAAGGGCTGGGAGCAGGTGACGGATGACATCATCCGTCTGCTGAATCACCGGGAACAGCCCATTGTGTTTTTGCTGTGGGGTGCCAATGCCCGGGCGAAGCAGGCGCTCATCACCGCTCCCCGGCATCTGGTGCTGACCTGCGCCCATCCCAGCCCCCTATCCGCCTACAACGGCTTTTTCGGCTGTCGGCATTTTTCCAAAACCAACGAATTTCTCCGGGCGCAGGGCATGCCGGAGATCGACTGGCGGATCTGACGGGAGGATACCATGGAAGTCACACTCACCTGCATCGACCGGAGCCAGGCGCAGCGATATCTGGGCTATGGCAGCCGCACCCCGGACGATGCCACTGTCCGGCGGCTTGCGGACTGTGAGCAGGCACTGCTGGAGATGATGCACCCCCAGTACATGTACCGGGTGTTTCCGCTGACCTGGACCGGAGAGCAGCCGGCGCTGACCGGGTGCAGCATGCCCTTGTCAGGCAGGGACATTGCCGCCCATCTGACAGGATGCAGCCATGCCGCCCTGCTGGCTGCCACCCTGTCCGCTTCGGTGGATCAGTGCCTGCGGCAGGCGCAGGCAACGGATATGACCGATGCGCTGTTGTATGACGCCCTGGCAAGCGCAGCTATTGAACAGGTCTGTGATGCTGCTGCCGGGGAACTGCACCGTACACTGCCGGAGCTGTACCAGACCTGGCGGTTCAGTCCCGGCTACGGGGACTTTCCCCTGGAGGTGCAGCCTATGCTGCTGGCAGTTCTGGATGCCCCTAAGCGGATCGGTCTGTGCGCCACGGACAGCCTGCTGCTGACCCCCACCAAGTCCGTGACCGCCCTGATCGGGCTGTCGGAAACCGAGCCCCCGAAACGGCTGCGGGGCTGTGCCACCTGTTCCATGCGGGATCGCTGCGCATACCGGGGAAGCTGCGCCTACGGAGCAGTGCCGGAACCTATGAAGGAGGATGCAACATGACCTTTGCAGAGCTTTTACAGAACAATTACATATTTCTTGACGGAGGCATGGGTACCATGCTCCAGGCCAGGGGCATGCAGGCAGGAGAACGGCCGGAGCTGCTGAATCTGAAGGATCCGGCGCTGGTGGAGCAGGTGCAGCGTGCCTATGTGGAGGCTGGCTCCAATATCATCTGCTCCAACACCTTCGGGGCAAACCGGGCAAAGCTGACAGGCAGCGGTGCCACGGTGCAGCAGGTGATCCCGGCTGCCATTCAGTGCGCAAGACGGGCTGCGGCGGGGAAAGCCCTGGTGGCGCTGGATCTGGGCCCCACCGGGCAGATGCTGGAGCCGACCGGCTCTCTGACCTTTGAGCAGGCGTATGATCTTTACGCCGAACAGGTGGATGCGGGACAGGAGGCGGATCTGATCCTCATCGAGACCATGACGGATCTGTACGAGATCCGGGCGGCGGTGCTGGCGGCAAAGGAGCATGGCAACGGCAAGCCGGTGATCGCCCTGATGACCTTTGAGCATACGGGGCGCACCTTCACCGGATGCAGCGTGTCCGCCATGGCACTGACCCTGGAGGGGCTTGGAGTGGACGCAATGGGCATCAACTGCTCCATCGGCCCGGATGAGCTGTACCCGGTGGTGGAGGAGCTGTGCCGGTGGACGACCCTGCCCCTGCTCATTAAGCCCAATGCCGGACTGCCGGATCCGGTGACCAACCAGTACAATGTATCCCCGGCGGAGTTCGCCAGGAGCATGACCCGGATCGCAAAGCTGGGGGTCAAGCTGCTTGGGGGCTGCTGCGGCACCACCCCGGATTATATCCGGGCAGTCCGGGAAGCAGTGGCGGATCTGCCCTTTACGCCCCGGCAGGTACAGGTGCCGGCGGCAGTATGCTCCTACAGCCGGACGGTGGTCATCGATCGTCCCAGAGTCATCGGGGAACGGATCAATCCCACCGGCAAGAAGCTGTTCAAGGAAGCGCTGCTTCGGGGGGATATCGACTATATCCTGGGGCAGGCCATTACCCAGGTACACGGGGGCGCAGATATTCTGGACGTGAATGTGGGACTGCCCTCCATTGACGAACGGGATATGATGGTGCGGACGGTGAAGGCGCTCCAGGGAGTGGTGGATGTGCCCTTGCAGCTGGACTCCACCATGCCTCAGGTGCTGGAGGCGGCACTGCGGATCTACAATGGCAAGCCCATTGTGAACTCCGTTAACGGGGAGGAAAAATCCCTGTCCACGGTACTGCCCCTGGTGAAAAAGTACGGTGCAGCAGTGGTGGGGCTGACCCTGGATGAACAGGGGATTCCCAAGACGGCAGAGGGCAGATTTCAGATTGCAAAGCGGATCCTGGATCGTGCCCTCGCGTTGGGCATCCGCCGGGAGGATGTGTATATCGACTGTCTGACTCTGACCGTATCGGCGGAGCAGGACGGTGCGGTGCAGACCCTGTCCGCCCTGCATCGGGTCAAGCAGGAACTGGGGCTGAAAACCGTGCTGGGTGTGTCCAACATCAGCTTCGGCTTGCCCAACCGGGAGCTTGTGAATCACAGCTTCCTGCTGATGGCACTGCAAAACGGACTGGATCTGCCCATTATGAACCCAAATGTGGCATCCATGATGGACGCTGTCCGCAGCTATTGCCTGCTTGCCAACATTGACAAGAATGCCGTTGATTTTATTGCCGCCTACGGCAGCGCAGAGCCAAAGGCAAAGCCGGCGGCGGCACCGGCGGATATGACCCTGTCCTTCGCCATCGAAAACGGGCTGAAGCAGGAGGGTGCCCGGATCACCCGGCAGCTACTGGAGCAGATGGATTCCATGGAGATCGTGAACGGACAGCTGATCCCGGCGCTGGACAAGGCGGGGGCTGCCTTTGAGCAGGGCAAGCTGTTCCTGCCCCAGCTGATCCAGGCAGCAGGGGTGGCACAGGCTGCTTTCGGGGAGATCCGCAGCTATCTGACTGCGCACAATGCGGTGCCGGTGAGCCGGGGCAAGGTGATTCTGGCAACGGTGAAGGGGGACATCCACGACATTGGCAAGAACATCGTCAAGGTGCTGATGGAGAATTACGGCTACCAGGTCATCGACCTGGGGCGGGACGTGCCGCCGGAAACCATTGTGGCGGCTGCCCTGGAGCATCGGGTCAAGCTGGTGGGACTGTCCGCATTGATGACCACCACATTGGGCGCTATGGAGGAAACCATCCGACAGCTGCATGCCAACAACGTGCCCTGCAAGGTGGTTGTGGGAGGCGCTGTGCTGACCGCAGACTATGCAGCCCAGATCGGGGCGGATTACTACGCCAAGGATGCCAAGGAATCGGTGGATATTGCAAAACAGGTGGTGGGATAAGCCACTGTGCAAGGCCTTCGGAGGGAATGCCTCCGAAGGCTTTTTGCTGTTTGGGGGATCGACAGAAATCACCCCTTGGAGCCTTTGCATTTTTTCAAAAGGTGTGGTATAATAAATTGATTATGCGTATGAGGAGGAACCTATGGGACAGGAAACATTGCTTTGGTATACAAAGCCTGCGGAAAATTTTGACCAGGCTCTGCCGGTGGGCAACGGACGCATGGGCGCCATGGTGTTCGGCGGCGTGGAGGCGGAGCACCTCAAGCTCAATGAGGATTCCATATGGTCCGGAGGATTGCGGAACCGGAACAATCCGGATGCGTACCAGGGAATGCAGCAGATCCGGACGCTTTTGCAGCAGGAAAAGATCAGCGAAGCGGAGGAACTGGCGTTTCAGACCATGCAGGGCTGTCCGGAGAACAGCCGGCATTATATGCCCCTGGGGGATCTGGACGTGGTGTTCCACAAGGAAAGCCACAGCACGGCGTACCGGCGCACCCTGGATCTGTCCAGCGGCATTGCCCTGACAGAGTATACCCTGGACGGGGTACAGTATCAGCGCAGTGTATTTGTGTCGGAGCCGGACAACGTGCTGGTGCTGCATGTGTCCGCCGATCAGCCGGGGCAGGTGTCCTTTGCCGCATCCTTTGGCGGCAGGGACGATTACTATGACGAGAACCGGCCGGATGGAGAGGCTTCCATCTGCGTCACCGGCGGACAGGGCGGTCAGCAGGGCATTCAGTTTGCGGTGGTGATGACAGCCGCTGTCCAGGGGGGCGGAGCATTTACCCGGGGCAACCAGCTTTGCGTGGAGGGGGCGGATGAAGCCACCCTGCTGCTGGCGGTACAGACCAGCTTCTACAAGGGAGAAGGATACCTGGAGGCTGCACAGCTGGATGCGGAGTATGCGGCGGATTGCAGCTTTCATGAGCTGATGGTGCGGCATGTGGACGACTACCGGGCATTGTTTGACCGGGTGAAGCTGGAACTGGAGGATAACAGTGGCGAGGGTGCCCAGCTGCCCACGGATGCCCGGCTGAGCCGTTTGCGGGGCAACGATTTTGACGGGAAGGATGCGGCAGGACTGATCCTGGACAACAAGCTGACGGAGCTGTATTTCAACTATGGCAGATACCTGATGATCTCCGGCAGCCGCCCCGGCAGTCAGCCCCTGAATTTACAGGGCATCTGGAACCAGGATATGTGGCCTGCCTGGGGCTCCCGGTTTACGGTGAATATTAACACAGAGATGAACTACTGGTGTGCTGAAAGATGTAATCTGTCCGAGTGCCATCTGCCCCTGTTTGATCTGATCCACCGGATGCGTCCCAACGGGGAGCAGACCGCCCGGGATATGTATCATTGCGGCGGCTTTGTGTGCCATCACAATACGGATCTGTGGGGGGATTGCGCTCCCCAGGATCGGTGGATGCCTGCCACCATCTGGCCCATGGGAGCAGCCTGGCTGTGCCTGCATATTTTTGAGCATTATCAGTACACCCTGGACTGGGATTTCCTGGCGCAGCAATTTGATACCCTGTGTGGGGCGGCGCAGTTCTTTACAGAATATATGTTTGAAAACAGCGCCGGACAGCTGGTCACCGGCCCCTCCGTTTCCCCGGAGAATACATACCTGACGGCAAGCGGCGCCAAGGGCAGCCTGTGCATCGGCCCCAGCATGGACAGCCAGATCATCACCCTGCTGTTTACGGATGTGCTGGAGGCGGCAAGGATTCTGGAACGGGAATCCCCCCTGCTGGAGAAGATCCGGCAGATGCTGCCCCGGCTCCCCAAGCCGGAGATCGGTAAGTACGGACAGATCAAGGAATGGGCGGTGGATTACGACGAGGTGGAGATCGGCCACCGGCATATTTCCCAGCTGTTCGCCCTGCACCCGGCGGATCTGATCACCCCGGAGGATACCCCCAAGCTGGCGGATGCTGCCCGTGCCACCCTGGTGCGGCGGCTGGTGCATGGGGGCGGTCATACGGGCTGGAGCCGTGCCTGGATCATGAACATGTGGGCAAGGCTTCATGACGGAGAAATGGTGTTCGAGAATATGCAGAAGCTGCTTGCCTATTCCACCAATCCCAATCTGCTGGATTCCCATCCTCCTTTCCAGATTGACGGGAATTTTGGCGGTACGGCGGCAGTATGCGAGGCGCTGCTGCAAAGTCATGGAGACGTTATGCAGTTCCTGCCTGCTCTGCCGTCCCAGTGGGCAAAGGGCAGCGTCACGGGTCTGCGTGCCAAGGGCGCATACACGGTGGATTTGTTCTGGCAGGATGCCAGGCTGACCCGGGCGGTGGTAACGCCGGATCAGGATGGGCTGTGCCGGATCCGCACCGGTGTGCCCATGGATGTGGTATGCGACGGCGTGACCATTGCCTGTGCCCGGACAGAGGATATACTGGAGTTCCCGGTATCCGGCGGCAAACATTATGGGCTGACGCCCCGGGAGAATGAGAAGTAAGGAGTAAGAGCATGCTCACAGATGCACAGAAAAAGCGATGGACCTGGATCAGCACCGGCGTTGCGGCGATCCTGGGGCTGTCCCTGGTATGGGTCAGCTGCAACGACAACCGGGGGATCCCCAACGGCAATACGGCAGTGCCTACCACGGAGATGACCGGTACTACGGAAAAAGTGTACGAGCTGGACATCCCTGCCATCGAGCAGAAGAATGCGGAGCTGTCCGCCGAGGCGGAGGAGGGCAGACTGTATGGTAATCTGGAGGTGTCCGACGAACGGGAGGGCTACAGCGGAGACGGCTATGTGACGGGCTTTGACGGGGATGCGGACAACAAGGTGGTCGTGGAGATCGAAGTGCCTGCCACCCAGCATTATGACATTACCCTGTGCGCTGCGGCGGACGAGGAAGTGCGGAACACGCTGCTGGTCAACGGCGAGGATATTGGCGAATTTACCATTGCCGGCAAGGGAGAGTTCCTGCATGTGACCTTTCACGGGGTGTTCATCGAGGCAGGCAAGGCACGGCTTTCCATTGAGGAGATTGACGGCGGACTGGATCTGGACAGCTTTACGCTGACCAACAACACAGATCTGTACGAGATCTCCTACGAGGATGCGGCATCCCAGCCGGTGAACGAGGACGCTTCTCCGGAGGCGAAGGCACTTTTGCGGAATCTGGCATCCTGCTACGGCAAGACCATGCTTACCGGGCAGTATGCCTCCAGCGCCCAGAATCAGGAGCTGGAGCTGATCCACAACATCACGGGGCAGTACCCGGTGATCCGGTTCGGGGATCTGGGCAGCTATACGGACAAGGATACGGAAAACGCAGAGGAGATTGAGGCTGCCATTGCCTGGTCCCGTGCCGGCGGCGTGGTGGGCTTTATGTGGTACTGGACTGCCCCCATGGAGCAAGGCAGCGTGTATGCGGACAAGACGGACTTCCGGCTCAGCAAGGCAGTGACCGGAGAGGACATCGCCCAGCTGGATCCGGAGGAACTGCAGGAGCTGCTGGATCAGCGGAAGATCAGCGCGGAGTGCTATGCCCTGGTGGAGAGCATCGACCAGGTGGCAGGGCAGCTGGCTCGTCTGAAGGATGCGGATGTGCCCGTGCTGTGGCGCCCTCTGCATGAAGCCGGCGGCGGCTGGTATTGGTGGGGCAGCGATGGTGCGGATGCCTATCAGTGGCTGTGGCGGCTGTTGTATGACCGACTGACGGCGTACCACGGGCTGAACAATCTGCTGTGGGTCTGGAACGGTCAGAGCCGGGATTACTATGTGGGGCAGGCGTACTACGATATCGCCTCCATTGACGTGTACCTGCGGGCGGATGCGGAAT
>NZ_FR894915.1:14067-17687 GCF_000434255.1 Ruminococcus sp. CAG:379
ATGGACAGTTCCAGTGGCTGTATGCCTTGACAGAGGGGGAAAAGCTGCTGGCGCTCAGCGAATGCAGCCGGATCCCGGACGTGGATGCCATCTTTCGGGACAATGCGGTGTGGTCCTTCTTCGGACTGTGGTACGGGGACTATCTTGTGGGACAGGATGGTACGCTCAACGGGAAATATATTTCAACTGATGACTTAATCAAATATTATAACTCGGATGGAACTCTTTCTTTGAGCGAATATATAAAAATGTCGCAAAAAAGTCTTGCAAACTAGCTTTTTCCGTGATATAATGAGTACACCATCAAAAATGAAACGCTTAAATAAAGAAAATCATTGCTTTCGTTAAGCGAAAAGAAAGGCGGTAGTTCTATGAACGTAAAAATTCTGAACGAAAAATCCATCCCCAATCTGCCCTGGCAGGACCGGCCGGCAGACTGCCAGGACGTAATCTGGCGTTACAAGGCAAACCCCATCATCAAGCGGAACATTCTCCCCACCTCCAACAGTGTGTTCAACAGCGCAGTGGTTCCCTTTGAGGGAGGCTTTGCCGGGGTGTTCCGTGTGGACGATAAGGAGCGGAACATGCAGCTGCATGCTGGCTTCTCCAAGGACGGCATGAACTGGGACATTCAGCCGGAGCGGATCCAGTTTGAAACCGACATTCCCGAAATGGCAGAGTTCCAGTACGGCTATGACCCCCGGGTATGCTTCATTGAGGATCGCTACTACATCACCTGGTGCAACGCATACGGCTGGCATCCTACCATTGGTGTGGGCTACACCTTTGACTTCAAGACCTTCCACCAGTTGGAGAATGCATACCTGCCCTTCAACCGGAATGGTGTGCTGTTCCCCCGGCGGATCGGCGGCAACTACATGATGTTCTCCCGCCCCTCCGACAGCGGTCACACCCCCTTCGGGGATATCTACATTTCCCAGTCTCCGGATATGACCTACTGGGGCAAGCACCGTCATGTGATGGGTCCCTCCAAGGGCTGGGAGTCCACCAAGATCGGCGCCGGCCCTACCCCCATCGAGACGGATCGTGGCTGGCTGATCTTCTACCACGGGGTGCTCACCTCCTGCAACGGCTTTGTGTACAGCTTCTCTGCGGCACTGCTGGACAAGGATGAGCCCTGGAAGGTGCTCAAGCGGGGCAGAAGCTACCTCATCAGCCCCCAGGAGCTGTACGAGTGCGTAGGCGATGTGCCCAACGTAACCTTCCCCTGTGCAAATCTGGTGGATGCGGACACCGGCAGAATCGCCATCTACTATGGCTGTGCAGATACCTGCACCGGTCTGTGCTTCACCACAGTGGACACGGTTATGGATTGGCTGGATCACAATTCCCAGGTCTGATCCTGCAAAACAAATTCCGGCGGTTTCGGCTGCCGGGATATGTATCGAAAAAGCAGCCTGTACAGAGCGTACAGGCTGCTTTTGTTTTGTGCATCAAAGACCGTTTGGATTTTTCTCGGTGAAGTGCCAGCTGTCGGCGCACATCTGCTCCACGGTGGCATGTGCCTCCCAGTGCAGCAGCTCCTTCGCCCGGCTTGCATCTGCCACAGAGGTGGCAATGTCGCCGGGGCGGCGGGGACAGATCTCCCGGGGGATGGGCTTGCCGCATGCTTTTTCGTAGGCATCAGCCACCTGTAACACGCTGGCGCCGTGCCCGGTGCCCAGGTTGATGGGCATGAAGCCCGGATGGCTGTCGGCGTAATCCAAGGCGGCAAGATGCCCCTTTGCCAGGTCTACCACATGGATATAATCCCGGACGCCGGTGCCGTCCGGCGTGGCATAATCGTTGCCGAATACTCGCAGGCAGGGCAGCTTGCCCACTGCCACCTGGGCAATGTAGGGTACCAGATTGTTGGGGATGCCGTTGGGATCCTCCCCGATGAGCCCGCTGGGATGCGCCCCGATGGGGTTGAAGTACCGGAGTGCCACCACGCTCCATTCCGGATCCGCAACCACCAGATCCCGCAGGAACTGCTCGATCATCACCTTGGTGTAGCCGTAAGGGTTGGTGGCGGAGGTGGGCATGTCCTCAGTGTAGGGCACCGGGTTATGTACCCCGTATACGGTGGCAGAGGAGGAGAATACCAGCTTCTTGCAGCCGTACTTCCGCATAGCCTGGAGCAGCAGCAGGGTGCCGGTCAGATTGTTGTGATAATACTCCAGGGGCTTGGCAACGGATTCTCCCACTGCCTTCAGTCCGGCAAAGTGGATCACAGCGTCGATGCTGTGATTGGAAAAAATCTGCTCTATGCCCGGCAGATCCAGCATATCCGTTCGATAGAAGGTGACGGATTTGCCGGTGATCTGCCGGATCCGGTTTACGCTTTCCTCTTTGGAATTGGACAGGTTGTCCATGATGATGACTTCATAGCCGCTTTCCAGCAGCTCTACACAGCAGTGGCTGCCGATGAATCCGGCACCNNGGCTGCCGATGAATCCGGCACCGCCGGTTACTAAAATAGTTTTCATGGTTTCATGGCTGCACAAGGTACAGCACTCCTTTCTGTTGTATTATTCCAGTTGCATGCCTCCTGTGGAACGAATTTGCAGCAGGTGGCATGCGCCGGCACCCAGTACGGCTTCCATACCGCTGCGGAAGGCGCTGAGCCGATCCAGCGGCACAAATGCCTGGACTGTGCCGGCAAAGCCGCCACCGTGGATCCGGCATGCGCCTTCACCGTGCAGCAGCTGTCGACACAGCGCCAGCGCCATGCTGATCGGCTGGCCAGCGCCATGCTGATCGGCTGCTGCCGGGGATTGCGGCAGTCAAAGATGTTTTGCAGCAGGGTTTCGGAAGATCTGCCGGATTCCGTCACGAGGGATAAGAACCGGAGGATGTTTCCCTGTTCCAGGGCAGCTGTCTGCTCCATGACTCGTGCGTTCTCCCCGTAAAAATGCATGGCACGAAGCACAGCCCGGTCTCCGCAGGCTTTCCGCAGTGCCGGGATGGCAGCTTCAAATTCCGCCTGGGGAACCTGCCGCAGCACCTGTTTGCCAAACTGCCGGGCAATGCTGCGCATTTCCGCCGGAACTGCCGCATAGCAAGCGGTCAGGTCTGCATGATCTCCGCCGCTGTCGATGATGCACAGGGCATAGCCTGCTTTTTGCAGATCCAGGGACATCTGCCGGATGCCGGGGTTGTCCGGATCCGCAAAGTCAATGGATGCCACATTGCCAAGGGAGCATGCCATCTGATCCATCAGACCGCAGGGTTTGCCGAAAAAGACATTTTCTGCATACTGCCCGATCTGGGCGATGGAAACCGGGGTTTCCGCTCCGTCAGCAAAAAAGGCGTTGATGATATTTCCCAGCAGGACTTCAAACGCCGCAGAGCTGGACAGACCGGAGCCCTTCAGCACGCTGGAGGTGGTGTAGGCGTCAAACCCCGATACCGGATAGCCAAGCTGGATGAAGCGGGCTGCAACCCCTCGGATCAGGGCGGCGGCGGTGTTGGTTTCCTCCGGCATGGGAATCCGCTGGGACAGGTCGATGAGATCCTCCGGATAGCCTTCGGACTTGACTCGGATCAGATTGGTGCCGTTGGGGGCGGCGGCGGCGATCACATCCAGGCTTACCCCGGCAGCCAGCACGCAGCCGTTC
>NZ_FR894915.1:17706-20815 GCF_000434255.1 Ruminococcus sp. CAG:379
CACGCAGCCGTTCTGATGATCCGTGTGGTTGCCGCTGAGCTCCGTTCTGCCGGAAACAGAAAACAGGCTTGCGCAGGGCTGATGATAGGTTTCCTGATACCGGGCAAGCAGATTGCACAGCCGTTCCTGGTAGGGCTGCAGAGCGGCTCCCTCCGCTCCGTACAGCCGGCACAGCTGGCTGTCATACTGCCCCTCCCGGAGCTGTCGTGCAATGGTCTGGTTTGATTCCATGGGCATCTCCATTCTGCTGCGGTCAAAGCCGCTGGCTTTCTTTCTGTTTATGGCAACACCCATATGATTGCTACAGGATGCCACTTTATCATTATACTCCAGATCGGATGCTTTTGCAAGACCGGAGCCGGAAAAAGACCCATTGGGACAAATTTTGCAGTACCGCTTTACATTTCCCCACCAAAGTGGTACACTTTTAAGGAGATGAAGCAGAAAGGTGCGTTGACCGTGCAAAAAATATTGGGATATATGCGGAAAGCCATACAGGAATTTGATCTGATCCAGGACGGCGACCGGATCGCCGTGGGGGTATCCGGCGGCAAGGACAGCCTGGTGCTGCTGCAAGGGCTGGCAATGCTGCGCCGGTTCATCGGCATTGACTATGAGCTGGTTGCCATTACCCTGGATCCCCAGTTCGGGGAAGAGCCGGGGGTTTTTTCTGAGATCGCCGCCATGTGCAAGGATTTGGGAGTGCCCTATGTGGTGCTGCCCACGGACATCGGGAAGATCGTGTTTGAGATCCGACAGGAGGCAAGTCCATGCAGTCTGTGCGCCCGGATGCGCCGGGGAGCATTGCACGATGCGGCGGTTGCCAACGGCTGCAACAAGATTGCCCTGGGGCATCACTTCAACGACGCTGTGGAAACTTTTGTGATGAATCTGTTCATTGAGGGACGGATCGGCTGTTTCTCCCCCAAAAGCTACCTGTCCCGGAAGAAGATCACCCTGATCCGTCCCCTGGTATTTGCCCCGGAGCGGGAGGTGCGCCGGGCGGCGGTCAAGACCCGGCTGGCGGTGCAGAAATCCAAATGCCCGGCGGACGGCTACACCATGCGGCAGAAAACCAAGGAATTTCTGGCGCAGATGGAGCATGAAAGCAAGGGCTTTACCGACCGGATCTTCGGTGCCATGCGCCGCAGCAACATTGACGGCTGGGGCGGGGTGAACTGGGTACCAAGGGAGCGGGAGGACTGAAGCACGGTTTGTCAATCCGGAGGATCCGACAGGATTTTCCGGATTTTTTAGACAACATCGCCTTGACTTTCTCCGCCGGATGGGTTAAACTATAAATGTATGCATATTTGCGGCAGGATGCGGTACAATACCCCTGTTCCAACGGAAACAGATTCAGAACGGGGGCGATTTTATGACCGATTCCGAGGAAAAAAAGGACGAAAAGGATCAGACCGAAACCCAGCGTGCCGCAGACCAGGCGGAGCTTGCCGAACAGAACGGACAGGTGGTGGTACACAACGCCAAGCATCTGATCCACTGTCTGACCGTCATCGGCGAGGTGGAGGGACACTATGTTCTGCCGGAGCGTACCAAGACCACCAAGTACGAGCATATCATTCCGGCGCTGGTTGCCATTGAGCAGGATCGCTCCATCGAGGGACTGCTCATCATTCTCAACACCGTGGGAGGAGATGTGGAGGCGGGGCTTGCCATTGCAGAGCTGCTGGCAGGCATGAAAACCCCCACCGTATCCCTGGTGGTAGGGGGCGGTCACTCCATCGGCGTGCCCCTTGCAGTCAGTGCCAAGCGTTCTTTTATTGTACCCTCCGCCACCATGACCATTCACCCGGTGCGGATGAACGGCATGATCGTGGGAGTGCCGCAGACCCTATCTTATTTCAAAAAAATGCAGGACCGGATCGTGAATTTTGTGACCGCCAACAGCGGCATATCCGAGCAGCAGTTCCGTGCGCTGATGATGGAGACGGAGGAGCTGGTGATGGATGTGGGCACCGTCGTGGACGGGGAGCGGGCAGTGGAGCTTGGACTGATCGACAGTCTGGGCGGCTTGTCCGACGCTGTCGCCTGTCTGTACGGACTGATCGAGGCGGGGGAGGAACGATACCCGGACGATCCTGCATAAAGGCAAAGGAGACAAACACATGAGTATTTTAGACGCAATCATTCAAGGCATCATTCAGGGACTGACGGAATTTCTGCCGGTTTCCAGTTCCGGGCATCTGGCGCTGTACCAGCAGATCTTCGGCAGTACGGAGGAAAACGGTCTGTTTTTCTCCGCCATCCTGCACCTGGGCACGCTGGTGGCGGTATTCATCGCCTTCCGGGATACCATCTGGGCACTCATCAAGGAGCTTGGATGCATGCTCAAGGATATTTTCACCGGAAAATTCAAGTGGAGCACCATGAACGGGGAGCGGCGCATGATTATCATGCTGCTGATCTCTCTGCTGGTACTGTTGCCCCTGTATCCCTTGAAGGATCTGGTGGAGGAGGTTTCCAACAAGCATCTGATCGTCATCGGCTTCTGCTTTTTGTACACGGCAGTCATCCTCTTTTTGTCGGATCGCTGTGGCAAGGGAACAAGGGAGCCGAAGGACATTACCGTCAAGAATGCGCTGACGGTGGGTATTTTCCAGGGCATCGCTCTGATGCCGGGCATCTCCCGTTCCGGCTCCACCATTGCCAGCGGTCTGTTCAGCGGCTTTACAAGAGAAACTGCAGTGAAGTATTCCTTCATTCTGGGCATTCCCACGATCCTGGGGGGCTGCCTGCTGGAGGTAAAGGATGCGGCAGCGGAGGGCATCGAGTTTGACTTCCTGCCCATGCTCATCGGCTTTGTGGTATCCGCTGTGGTGGGCATCTGCGCCATCCGCATGGTAAACTGGCTGGTCAAGAGCGAGAAGTTCAAAATCTTTGCCGTATACACCCTGCTGCTTGGCTTGTTTGTGATCGGCTATTCCATTTATAAGATGTAAAGGATACATACAGAGAAAAAGGAGATGACAGGCGTGGCGGCGCAGAAGAAGCCTACCCCGAAAAAGAAGCCCAACCCCAATGCACGGGGCACCAAGAAGCCGGCGGAGCGCCCGGCAGAAAAACCGGCGGAACGGCAGCAGGAGCC
>NZ_FR894915.1:20824-21681 GCF_000434255.1 Ruminococcus sp. CAG:379
GGAACGGCAGCAGGAGCCGCCCAAGCCGCCCCAGGATACCGCCAACCAGTTCTGGTCCATTATGCTGTTTGCGCTGGGGGTTCTGTCCCTGCTGCTGATCGTGATACCGGGCACCAGTGCCTGGCATGTGCTACATACCACCATGTTCGGATTGTTCGGGGTGGCGTCCGCCTTTATCCCCCTGATTCTGGTGTATACGGCGATCCTCATTGGCATGGAGCGCTCCCACCAGACCGTATCCGGCAAGGCATTCTGGGGGGTTGCTTTGATGATTCTCAGCAGCGCCATTGTCCAGATTTTCTTTTACGGAGAGGTCAAGGGGGACGGACTGGTGGACTGTGTGCGTACCCTGTTCCGGCAGGGGAAGGACTTGCAGGGAGGCGGCGTGTTCAGTGCGCTGATCGCCTGGCCGCTGATCCGGCTGTTTGATGTGACCGGTGCCAAGATCATCATTCTGCTGATGCTGTTCGTGTTTGTGATGCTTCTGACCAATACGGGGCTGATCGACCTGTTCCGGCTGCTGAGCCGTCCCTTCCGGAGCATGCATCGTGCAGTGCGGCAGGCGAGGTATGACGATCAGTACCTGGATGCCTATGATGAAATGCTCCGGAGCCGCACCGCCCGGGAGGAGCGGGAAGCCATTGCTATGGCGAACGCAGAGCAGCCCAGGCGTACCCGGGCATCCCGGGCGAAGGATTTCCGGTTTGATGTGCCCATTGTGGACAATGCCCCGGTGCCGGAGGATCTGCCCCAGCCGGATTCCCCCCAGTGGGAGCGGGAGCGCCGTTCCGGAGATCCGGTGCCGGAGCAGCCGGAGCCGGAAATCCAGAAAAGCCAGGAGTCTGCGGAGCTGGATG
>NZ_FR894916.1:0-10086 GCF_000434255.1 Ruminococcus sp. CAG:379
CCGGAGGCGGTGACTCTGGCAGGCAGCTTCATCGCCGCCGCCACCCGGTATACCCTCTCCCTCGGCACACCCACCCAGGAGGGGGTATGCTTTGAACCATGCCTTTCACGGCTTGCCCCAGGGCAGGACGTGAAGGAATAGAGACAATACCACACAAAGCCCGCCTGTCGGTTTTGCGCGGTGTTGCCTAGAATATCTGCCCAGGAGGGGATTCCCTCCGCCGGAACGGAAAGAAGGAATCGTTATGATGGAAAAAGAAAAGAAACTGCGGAATATGGTGTATACAGGGCTGTTTGCAGCGCTGATCTGTCTGACCACCGCCTTTATTCTGCATATTCCCGTGGGTAACGGCTATATTCATCTGGGGGATAGCTTTATCTATCTGGCTGCCTGCATGCTGCCCATGCCCTACGGCATCCTTGCCGCAGCCATCGGGGGAAGCATGGCGGATCTGCTCAGCGGCTATGCCATTTACGCCATTCCCACTGCCATTATCAAGTCCATGCTGGCAGGCTGCTTCTATAGCATGGGGGTCAGCAGCACCAAGACCCTGTTGAGCCGCCGCAGCGTCATCGCCTCTGTGGCGTGTGTTGCCATCACCGTGGTGGGCTATTATCTCACCGCCGTGATCCTGTACGGGAATCCGGTGGCGCAGATCGCCGAGACGGTGCCGGCAAATCTGGTGCAGGCAGGCTGCTCCGCCGCTTTGTTCTGCATCGCCGCCTTTGCCCTTGACCGGGTGAAGCTCCCCATGCTCAGACGATAATGGCTCGGAATGCCCCACACCTGCTGCGGGGCATTGCTGTTTTTGACAGGAGGTATTGCATTTGGAACCCGGAAAAGGCCGATTTTCCTTTATTCACTCCCGATTGGTAAAAAGTCTGATCTTCAGCGGCGGTGTGCTGCTGGTCTTTGCGTTTATCCTGCTGCGGTATGAGGGCTTTTTTGCCGGCATCAGCGCCCTGTTCAAGATCCTGCGTCCTCCCATCATCGGGGTGGTGCTGGCGTTCATTCTCAACAGCCCCTTCCGGGTGCTGGAGAGGCGGCTGCTGTGGCTGACGGAGAAGCTGAACCCGAAGAAAAAGCCTCTGCCCCGGCTCAGCTACTGGCTGGGACTGGTGCTGACCTATGTGCTGGCAGCGGCGGTGGTGGCTGCCATCGTGTGCATCATCATCCCCCAGTTTGCCGCAAGCATCCGGCAGTTCACCGCCAATTTCGACACCTACTACCGCAATGCGGAGCGGCTGCTCCTTGCCAATAAGGACACGGTGGTGTTTGAATGGCTCCAGAAGTGGGACATCGAACAAAAGCTGGTGGGACTGACGGAATACCTGCCGGAAATGCTGCTGAAAACCTTTGACTTTACCGCAAGCATCTTCGGGGTGGTGGTGGATCTGTTCGTGGGCATCGCCTTTTCCGTGTACATCCTGGCGGATAAGCGGGGCTTGAAGAAAATGGCGCAGGGGCTTGCGAAGCTGGCTCTGAAGCAGCCCAGATACAGCCGCTTTGCAGGCACCATGAAGCTGACGGTGGACACCTTCTCCAGCTTTTTCAACGGACAGATGACCGAAGCCTTTATTCTGGGCATTCTATGCTACATCGGTATGAAGGTGTTCCGGTTCGATTACGCCGTGCTCATCAGCGTCATCATCGGCATCACCAATATGATCCCCATTGTGGGGCCCATCGCCGGCACCATCCCCTGCGCCCTGGTGCTGCTGCTTGCCAGCCCCCGGCAGGCGGTATGGTTCGTGTTGTTCGTCATCGTTTTGCAGCAGCTGGAAAGCAACCTCATTTACCCCAGGGTGGTGGGCAGCTCCGTGGGACTGCCGCCTCTGTGGGTGCTGCTGGCAGTGGTGCTGGGCGGCGGACTGGGCGGCATTCTGGGCATGATCCTGGGGATCCCGGTGCTGTCCCTGCTGTACACCTATTTGCAGAACCGACTCAAGGAAGCGGAGCCGGAGGAACCATCCAAACCGGCGGCAAAGCCCCTTCCGGCGGCGCCTGCCCCGAAACCATCCCCAAAAAAGAAGCGGAAATAAGACAAAGCAGCCGCCCTGTGCGCAGAACAGGACGACTGCTTTTTTATGGTTTCTGCCGGTCAATGCCGGATTCGGTTCGTGTGAATGATCGTTTGTTCCGGGACACCGCCTTTCTCTGCGCCATAGTCTGGAAAATGCGGGGCGGCGCATACCCCAAGAGTGTGTGGTTATGGGTCTGTTGCTGTCTTTATTATACCAGATGAAGCCGGGAATGCAATAACAGAATGATGCAGATCCGTTGACAATCCGGTGCAAAGCCGTTACGGACAGGTGACACCGGGTGACAGATCGGTGACAAGGGGAACAAATTGCACAGAAAACATGCAGCTTCTGTATGAATTCGTCAAAAAGCCGCCGGAAACCTGAACTTTCTTGCTGCACCCCCTTGCAAAGTTATGTACAATTTGTTATAATGAAAGACACGTAGTCTGCATCGGCGGAGATGTTCCGCCTGGGATAAAGGAATTAAAGGGGATTTCATGATAGGATTTTACAATTACACGGTGCTGCTCACCTATGCGGGATTTGCATGCGGCTGCTGCGGCATTTACTATGCTCTGTCCGGTCATCCGGGCATCGGCATCATCCTGCTGCTGCTGGCTGGATTCTGCGATATGTTCGACGGCAAGGTGGCGCGTACCCGGAAGCGCACGGACGCAGAGAAGCAGTTCGGCATCCAGATCGACTCCCTGTCGGATCTGGTGTGCTTCGGGCTTCTGCCGGCGGTGATCGGCTATGCAAGCGGTCTGAACCGGCCGCTGGATCTGGCGATCCTGGTGTTCTTCACCCTGGCGGCACTGATCCGGCTGGCGTATTTCAACGTGACCGAGGATCAGCGGCAGAAGCAGACCAGCGAGGTGCGGAAGGTGTATGAAGGTCTGCCGGTGACCAGTGTGGCGCTGATTTTTCCGCCCCTGTTCAGCTTCCGGCACGATATCGGCGCCCTGTTCCCCCAGGTGTACGGCACCCTGCTGCTGGTGGTGGGACTGGCGTTCATCACCCGGTTTAAGATCAAGAAGCCGGGCATACGGTGCATGTTTGTCTTCATCGGCATCGGCGCACTGGAGCTTGCCTGGCTGCTGTACAAGAGCAGAGGGTAAGCCATGGGGATCATTCGCAGACGGGACGGCTCCCAGACCGTGACCGATGAAACCCAGGATCGTGCTCTGGCATTTTTATACCGGACGGCACCGGGCCGCAGCCTGCTGAAGCTGCTGGTGCAGCCCTGGGTGTCCGCACTGGGGGGCGCTGCGCTGGATCATCCTCTGTCCACGGTGCTGATCCCGGGCTTTGTCCGGCATTTCCAGATGGATCTGTCCGACTATCAGAAGGAAACCTACCGGAGCTACAACGCCTTTTTCACCCGGCAGATCCGCCCGGAGGCACGGCCGGTGGATCCGGATCCGGCAGCGCTCATCAGCCCCTGTGACGCAAAGCTCACGGTGTATCCCATCACTCCGGACAGCTGCTTTCCCATCAAACAGAGCCTGTACCGGACAGGGGATCTTCTGGGCTGCCACCGGCTTGCAAGGCGGTTCGCCGGAGGGCAGTGCCTGATTTTCCGGCTGACGGTGGAGGATTACCACCGGTACTGCTACCCGGAGGACGGGGTGAAAAGCCGGAACCGGCTGCTGGGCAGTGAGCTGCATACGGTGAACCCCATCGCCCTGGAGGGGTACAACATTTACAAGCGGAACTGCCGCTCTGCATGCCTCATCCGCACCGCTCACCTGGGCACCATTGCCATGATCGAGGTGGGGGCGCTGATGGTGGGGAAGATCGTGAACCATCACGGGGCGGGCAACGTCCGCAGAGGGGCGGAAAAGGGCATGTTCCGGTTCGGCGGCTCCACGGTGGTGGTGCTGCTGCAAAAGGATGCGGCGGTGCTGGATCCGGATATTCTGCAAAACAGCGCAGAAGGGGTCGAAACCGCTGTGCATTACGGGGAACGGATCGGAACGGCGCAGCAATGCTCCCATTGCCTTGACAAGCAGGGGGCAGTGTGATACAATATAGAGTGATATGACATTGCACGGCTTCTACCCGGGCGGAGAGGGCTTCGGGGACAGCGCTACAAAGGAGAACGGATATGAACACAACCCAGCAAATAGAATGGAACGGCACCCCCTGCATCGAGCTGTGCGCAGGCGGCTACCGTGCCTGGATCGCTTATGAGATCGGCGCAAACGTGATCCGGTTCCGGGATGAGGAACGGGGCATGGAGATCTTCCGCTACCGGGAGGATAACAACGCAGAGCACATCAAACAGTCTCCGGAGGTGTGGGGTCTGCCCACCCTGTATCTGCCCAACCGGTTTGCAGACGGGGTGCTGAAAACCTCGGACGCTGTCTATCAGCTACCCGTCAACGAGGCTGCTCCCTACAACAACCACATTCACGGCTTTCTGCACAAGCGTGTCCACACCGTTGTGGAGCATCACGCAGACGACAACTGCGCCGTGCTGAAGACCCAGTACCGGTACGATGAGAACGATCCGTTCTTTGAATACCTGCCCATCCGCTTCCTGGCGGAGTATACCTTTACCCTGTCCGCCTGCGGTCTGGAGCATAAGGTGCGGCTCACCAACCTGTCCGACAAGATGATGCCCATTTCCGTTGCCACCCACACCACCATCAACACGCCTTTTGTGGACGGGGGCAAGGAGGAGGACATCCGGCTGACTGTGCCCATCGGCAAGCGCTGTGAGCTGGATGAGCGGTGTCTGCCCACCCAGCGGTTCATTGATCTGAAGCTGTACGATCTGGAATACAAGAACGGTACCAAGTGCCCGGTGCTTCAGGACATCAACAACGATATGTACTTTGCAGAGGAAACGGAACTGGAGGGTCAGTCCTTCTACGGTGCCATCGTGGAGGATACCGCCAGCGGCAAGCGCATCTGCTACCAGGTTTCCCCGGAGTACAAGTTCTGGATCATCTGGAACGACAGGGGCTTCAACGGTTATTTCTGCCCGGAGCCTATGACCGCTATGATCGATGCGCCCAATCTGGAGCTGCCCCGGGAAACCACCGGCTACCGGGAGATCCGCCCCCACGATACCTTTGAGGCAAATCAGCGGTTCTTTACCATGGACTAAGAAATGCGAAAAAAATCCGCCGTTCCGGAGCATCCGGGGCGGCGGTTCTGCGTCTGGGCAAAAGAAAAACACTGCCGAAAAAGCGGCAGTGTGAAAAAAATGCAGATCCGGAAAGCCGTACCCTAGCTTCAGTCTGCGGGATATCCGTTCCGGAAAAAGAGAGGGACTTCAGAGGAGGGGACCGCCGAAGAAAGACCGGATATCCGCCGGCATGCAGCCTCCTCGGGGAGGGAATGCCGGGCATAAACATCGCACAGTACCTTGTTTGATGTTGTATTCAGTATACCATATTGACAAAGGGGATACAATGCTTTATTATATTATTAGCTGACGGATTGTCACCATTCCGGGGCGAATTTCCGAGAAGAAGGAGTATATTATGAAACGATGTATCGCATTGGCGCTGTCCGTTTGTCTGCTGCTGTTCGGCTGTGCAGACAGTTCCTCTCAGCAGGGCAGCCAGGCAGACAGGAGGATTATGGTGGAGGGTACCAGCTTCAAGGTAGAGGGCAAGGAGCTTTGGTTCAACGGCGTCAACACCCCCTGGGATAACTGGAACGACTTTGGCGGCGAGTATGACGCCCAGTTCTGGGACGAGCATTTCGCCCAGCTTCACGACAAGGGCATCAACGCCAGCCGTGTGTGGATCAGCTGCAACGGGGAAGTGGGGGTCAAGATCAAGGAGGACGGCTCCGTCACCGGTCTGAAGGACAAGATGTGGGAGGATCTGGACAGCTTTTTCGAGATCGCCAAGAAGCATGAGATCTACATTATGGCGACCCTCATGTCCTTTGACCACTGCAAGGACAGCAACAGCAAGCATCAGCGCTGGCGCACCATGCTGCAAAGCGAGGAGATGAGCCAGACCTATGTGGACAACTATGTGATCCCCTTCGTCAAGCGCTACGACGACAACGATTATCTGTTCAGTGTGGATCTGTGCAACGAGCCGGACTGGATCGTGGAGAATCCCGAATGCGGACAGCTCCAGTGGCAGGATCTGTCCCGGTTCTTTGCCCAGTGTGCCGCCGGGGTGCATCAGAACTCGGATGTGCTGGTAACGGTTGGTATGGGCATGGTCAAGTACAACAGCGACAACTACAGCGGCAACTATGTGTCCGACAAGGTGCTCAAGGGCTTTGCCGGAGAGGACGCATTCCTGGATTACTATTCTCCCCACTTCTACGAGTGGCAGGTGGCAAACTGGGGCAACGCCTTTGAAAAATCCCCCAAGGACTTCGGCATGCCGGTGGATCGGCCGGTGGTACTGGGAGAATGCCCGGCGGAGGGTCTGAAAAACGCAAAGAAGCCCCTGACCCAGTGTACGGATTCCGCATACAGCAACGGCTGGCAGGGGGTCTTTGCCTGGACCTCCAACGGGGTGGACGACTGCGGCGGCTTTGACCAGGTTTCCGCCTCCGCAGAGCAGATGTACCAGAAGATCCCGGAGCTGATCTTCCCGGCAGGAAAATCCTAACACATCAGAAACGCTCGGAGCATGTCTCCGGGCGTTTTGCGCACATTCGGAGATATGGTGCAGCATTTTTGCGGTATTGACTAAAATATCTTGCTTTTTTGGCGGCGGTATGCTATAATATCACCATGCAGCATGGAGTGTGCTGCCAAGAACGATGAAATCGGAGGTAAGTATATGGGCATTTTGAAAGCAGTCGCAGGTGCCGTAACCGGCGGCCTGGCGGATTCCTGGCTGGAGGTCGTAGAGCCGGACAATATGACAGCAACCACAGTCTGCACCAGAGGGGTGCAGGTGAGCAATAAGCGCAGCAGCAACAAGAAGGGGACGGAAAATATTATTTCCAACGGCTCCGTGATCCATGTGGGAGTCAACCAGATGATGCTGCTGGTGGACGGCGGCAAGATCATTGACTACTCTGCCGAGCCGGGCTACTATGAAGTATACCTGTCTTCCACCCCCTCCATGTTCAACGGGGAGCTGAAGGACTCCATCAAGGAAACCTTCAGCCGGATCAAATTCGGCGGGCAGCCCTCCGGATCCCAGCAGGTGTACTTTATCAACCTGCAGGAGATCAAGGGCATCAAGTTCGGCACCCGGAATGCATTGCAGTACTTTGACAATTTCTACAACGCAGAGCTGTTTGTACGGTGCCACGGCAGCTACTCCATCAAGATCACCGATCCGCTGAAGTTCTTCAGCGAGGCTGTGCCCCGGAATGCGGAGCATGTGGACATCAACGATATCAACGACCAGTACTTTGACGAATTCCTCAGCGCATTGCAGGCTGCCATCGGGCAGATGTCCGTGGACGGTCAGCGGATCTCCGCACTGCCCTCCAAGAGCCTGGAGCTGGCAAAGTACATGAGCAATGTGCTGGATGCAGACTGGAATGAGCTGCGTGGTATGGAGATCGTCTCCGTGGGCGTGGCAAGCATCAGCTACGACGAGGAGAGCAAGAAGCTCATCAATATGCGGAACCAGGGCGCAATGCTGTCCGACGCTACCATCCGGGAGGGCTATGTGCAGTCCACCGTGGCAGGGGGCATCCAGGCGGCAGGCTCCAACACCGCCGGTGCAGGCAACGCCTTTATGGCAATGGGCATGGGCATGAACGCAGCCGGGAACTTTATGGGTGCGGCTTCTGCCACCAATGCGGCACAGATGCAGATGCAGCAACAGCAGCAGGCAGCCCAGGCGCTCAAGCCCAATGGGGCAGTACAGCAGATGGACGACGGGGCATGGACCTGTCAGTGCGGTCAGATGAACAGCGGCAAGTTCTGTTCCAACTGCGGCGGCGCAAAGCCGGCACCGGCAGGCAGCTGGACCTGCAAATGCGGTCAGGTGAATACGGGGAAATTCTGCCCCAGCTGCGGCAGTCCGGCACCCCAGGCAGGGACATGGACCTGTGCCTGCGGCTCGGTGAATGAGGGGGCATTCTGTCCCAACTGCGGCAACAAGAGAGGCTAAGGGCATACATTGGCATTGGCAAGTCCGGTGTGTCGGGGATGCACCGGGCTTGGATGCTGTTTGATAGACAGGAGTTGATTGTATTTGGAGGCGATCCAATATAAATGCCCCAACTGCGGCGGCGAATTGAAATTCGACCCGGGGAAGCAGCAGTTTGGTTGTGAATACTGCCGGAGCTTGTTTTCCGAGGCGGAAATCAAGCAGGTGTGCAAGGAAAACGAGGAAACGGATCTGAGCCGCTCCCCGGAGGAGCTACAGCAGGAGCAGGAGTTCGCAGAGCATTCAAACCTGTATGAATGCGGCAGCTGCGGCGCCCAGGTCGTGGCGGACGACAACACCGCTGCGGCATTCTGCTACTACTGCCACAACCCGGTGATCCTCAAGGGACGGCTGTCGGGAGAATACAAGCCCGGCAAGGTGCTGCCCTTCAAGATCACCAAGGAGGAGGCGCTGCATATTTTCTCCGGCTGGTGCAAAAAGCGCTGGTTCCTGCCAAGGGCGTTCAAGGAGAAGCAGAACCTGGAGAAAATTACCGGACTGTATGTGCCCTTCTGGGTGGCGGACTGCAATGTGCATGCGGACTTGAACGCCATCGGCAAGCAGGTGAAAACCTGGCGCTCCGGGGATTACCGGTACACCCATACCAAGGAGTTTGCTGTGCGGCGTATGGGACAGGTGGGACTGGACGGGATCCCGGCAGACGGCTCCAGCAAGATCGAGGATCAGCTGATGGAGGCCATCGAGCCCTTTGACTATGAGGAGGTACAGCCCTTCTCCATGTCCTACCTCAGCGGCTTTTATGCGGACAAATATGACATGGACAAGGCAGGGGTGTTCCCCCGGATCCGGAACCGTGCCATTCAGGGGGCGGATCAGCAGATCCGGAGCACCATCAAGGGCTACAACGCCCTCAGCGTTACCAGCTCCTCTATGAATGTGCTGCGGACGGACTGGCAGTATATGCTGCTGCCCGTGTGGTTTGCCACCTTTAAGTTTGAGGATAAGATGTACGAATTCGCCATCAACGGGCAGACCGGCAAGCAGGCAGGCACGCCGCCCCTCAGTAAGGGGAAGCTGGCGGCATTCTGCGCCGGGGTAGGCGTAATTGTGGCGCTGATTACATTGTTCGGGGGGTATCTGCTGGCATGAGACACTGGAAACAAATTGTAAGCGTACTGTGCCTGGTATGCATGACCCTGCTGCTGACCATGCCGGCTGCCGCATTGAGCAGCAAGGACGCAGATCACGCATATCCCATCCACAAGGATAACTGCGGTCTGTATGACGTGGAGGGCAATCTGCCGGAGAATGAGGCGGCGGAGCTGACCCAGAAGATCCGGGACACTGCCGAGGAGCTGCAAATGTATGTGGCGGTGGTGATCGTGGGGAAGGAAACGCCCTTCTCCGGTGATTCGGCGGTGGAACGCTATGCGGACGATGCTTATGATGAGCTGTTCAACCAGGAATACGGGGTGAACACGGACGGCGTGCTGCTGGTGGTGAACAACTCCACCCAGTACGACTACATTTCCACCTGCGGCATGGGGCAGTTCTATTACACCAACAGCGATGACAGCAACCGGGTTGACGATATGCTGGCAGCCATGCACAGCGCACTGGTGGCCGGGGATTACCCACGGGTGGTGGAGCAGTTCTGCCAGCAGCTGGTGCAATACAAGAATCAGGGCGTGCCCAAGGGGTACTATACCTATAATTCCGGCTCGAAAACCTATTTGTATCTGGACGACAACGGCAAGCTCATTGAAGCGGATCGGCTGCCCTTCAAGTGGGGCTGGTGGATCTTCATTGCCAGCATCGTGGGGGCCGGCGTGGCGCTGGTGGTATACTTCTGCATCAAGAGTCAGTACAAGTTCAAGGCGGCACCGTCGCCCACCACCTATGTGTGCCACAACAAGGTGAAGATGGACGTCCAGACGGACACCTTCCTGCGGGAATACACCACAAAAACCAAGATCGAAACTTCCTCCGGGGGCGGCGGCAGC
>NZ_FR894916.1:10148-20442 GCF_000434255.1 Ruminococcus sp. CAG:379
CGGGGGCAGCAGCCATGGCGGCGGCGGCAGACACCGGTAAAGCCATATGGCTTCACAGCATCGTGCAGAGCATGCACGGTGCTGTTTTTTTCATAAACAGCAGTTTTTCGGGAAGAATCACAATATAAAAGAGTTGACGATTGTCCGTCATTTTCTCCAAAAATGAAGAAATCGTGCCGGATGCCTTTACAAATGCGCGAGAATGTTGTATAATGATAAAGTTAATATGGTGAATTATGGGGTGGTCTGCATGCAGGCTCCCATCCGAGAATTGAGAGGTGCCTTATGAAATATAGAGTGACATGGCGCAGAGTTGTCAGCATGCTGCTGTGCGGCGTTATGCTGGCAGGCGGCGTGACCGGCTGCGGCAAGAAGGAAGCAAGCCTGTCCGAGGAAAAGATCATCAACTACGATATGCCCGCAGAGGGGGAAAAGATCGTCGAGCTGAACATCAAGGACTACGGCACGGTGAAGATCCGGCTGTTTGCGGAGGAATGCCCCAAGGCGGTGGAAAACTTCCTGGGTCTTGTGGAGCAGAAGTATTACGATGAGCTGATCTTCCACCGGGTGGTGAAGGATTTCGTGATCCAGGGAGGCGATCCCAAGGGCAACGGCACCGGGGGCGAATCCATGTGGGGCACCGGCTTCAAGCAGGAGATCTCCAGCAAGCTGTGCCACTTTGAAGGGGCGCTTGCCTATGCGGTGGCATCCGACAAGCTGAACAACAGCCAGTTCTATATCGTCACCGGGACTACGGTGACGGAGCAGACCTTTGAGCAACTGAAGGCATACGGCAAGACCTATTCCGACCAGGTGAAGCAGATGTACTATGAGCATGGGGGTCAGCCCTATCTGGACGGGGACTACACCGTGTTCGGTCAGGTCATCGAGGGGCTGGATATCTGCAAGAAGATCAACGATGTGGCGGTGGATTCCAAGAGCAAGCCCAAGGAGCAGGTAACCATCGAGAGCATGAAGGTAACGGAATACCACGCCCAGTAACCGGATAACCCGGCAGAGGCAGGGTATACTGAAATAGAAACAGAACAAAAGAGATTCAGCAGGCAGAAAAAAAGAGTGCCGGCAGCAAAGCGGTTTTCGCCGCCGGGGACAACCGACGGGGAAAAAATAAGGAGAGAAAAGGTTTGGATAAATTTATCATCAAGGGCGGACGCAAGCTGATGGGAGAAGTGGAAATCAGCGGTGCCAAGAATGCGGCGGTTGCGATCCTTCCGGCGGTGATCCTGGCGGACGAGCCATGCGTCATCGAAAATGTACCCAATATCAGTGATGTTTCCATTAGTCTGCGGATCCTGTACGAGATGGGGGCGCAGGTGGATATGCTCAACGAGACCACCTACCGGATCGATCCCAGAGGGATCCTGAACTGCTGCGTACCATACGAAAGCGCACGGCAGATGCGTGCCTCCTACTACTTCCTGGGGGCGTTGCTGGGCAAGTACCACCGGGCACGGGTGTCCATGCCGGGGGGATGTCCCCTGGGGGATCGTCCCATTGACCAGCATCTGAAGGCATTCACCGCACTGGGTGCCAAGTGTACCATTGACCACGGCATGGTGGATGTGACCGCAGACCGGCTCCGGGGCAGTCAGATCTATCTGGATGTGGTGTCCGTGGGGGCAACCATGAACGCCATTCTGGCGGCTGTCCGGGCAGAGGGGCTGACAGTGATCGAGAACGCCGCCAAGGAGCCTCACATTGTGGATCTTGCCAATTTTCTCAATTCCATGGGTGCGGATATTATGGGCGCCGGCACGGATGTCATCAAGATCCGGGGCGTGGGGTATCTCCACAGCACCACCTATGCGGTGATCCCGGATCAGATCGAGGCAGGCACCTTTATGATCGCTGCCGCAGCCACCAAGGGGGATGTGCTCGTCAAGAACGTGACCCCCAAGCATCTGGAGCCGATTACCAACAAGCTGGAGAAGATCGGGGTCAACATTGAGGAATTTGATGACAGCGTCCGGGTATGGGTGGACGGGCCCTTGGTGAAAACCAGCATCCAGACCATGCCCCATCCGGGCTTCCCCACGGATATGCAGCCCCAGATCACCACCCTGCTGTGCCTGGCAGAGGGCACCAGCATCGTGAAGGAGGGGGTCTGGGAGCAGCGGTTCCGGTATGTGGACGAGCTGCGGCGCATGGGTGCGGATATCTCCGTGGACGGCAAGGTGGCAGTTATCGAGGGCACCGGCAAGCTGATGGGCGCACCGGTGAAGGCATGCGACCTGAGAGCCGGAGCGGCACTGATTATCGCCGGGCTGGCGGCAACCGGCGTTACGGAGATCGAGGACATTTACCACATAGAGCGGGGCTACGCCTGCATGGAGCAGAAGCTGCAAAAGCTGGGCGCAGACATTGTGAAAAAGAGCTTTCCGGGGGTATCGGTCAAGAAGGCCATGTAACCGGGAGAAGGGGCAAAAAGCGAGGGGCTTTCTGCCTCTTTGTTTTGAGAGGATGTGTACATATGGCAAGGATCTACCCCCTGTTCAGCTCCAGCAAGGGCAACGCCAGCTTTGTTGGCTCTCCCCATGGGGGCGTGCTGATCGATGCAGGGGTATCCTGCAAGCGGCTGATGCAGGCGTTGGGGGACTGCGGCATTCCGGAGAGTGCTATCCGGGGGATCTTCATCACCCACGACCATTCCGACCATATCAAGGGGCTGCGGATGGTGACCAAGCGACTGAAGGTGCCGGTGTATGCCCAGGCGCAGACCCTGGAAAAGCTCATTGCCGGGGAGCATCTGGCACCGGGCTGTCCGGCACAGGTGATGGAGGGGGCGGTGACCGCCGGGGATGCGGAGCTGACCGCCTTTGACATCCCCCACGACACGGTGCAGAGCTGCGGCTATCGGATTCGTACCGGAGACGGGCGTACCTGTGCCGTGTGTACGGATCTGGGGCATGTGACCCCCACGGTGCATCAGGCGCTGCTGGGCTGTGATCTGGTGCTGCTGGAGGCAAACTACGACCCCCGGATGCTGGCAAACGGGCCCTATCCCGGCTATCTCAAGCAGCGGATCGCTTCGGAGCGGGGGCATCTGTCCAACCCGGACAGCGGTGCGCTGGCGGCGGCACTGGTGGCGGCAGGCACCACCCGGCTGATTCTGGGGCATCTGAGCCAGGAGAACAACACCCCGGCACTGGCGGAGCAGACCGTGGAGCAGGCGCTGGGGCAGTTCCGCCGGAACGGGGACTACCTGCTGGAGGTGGCGCCGGTGGAAACCACAGGAAGAATGGTGGTGTTCTGAGATGATGCAGGTACGGCTGGTGACAGTGGGCAAGCTGAAGGAGCAGTACCTGCGGGAGGCTTGTGCAGAGTATGCAAAGCGGATCGGCAGGTTTGCAAAATTGCAGATTCTGGAACTGGAGGAGGCACGGCTGCCGGAGAATCCGGGGGAGAAGGAGATCGCCCAGGCTCTGGAGGCGGAGGCGAGTGCCATTGAGAAGGCATGCGCCGGATATGTGATCGCCCTGTGCATTGAGGGGAAGCAGCAGAAAAGCCAGGCGTTTGCAGGGCTGCTGACCCGGCTGGGGATACAGGGGCAGGGCACGGTGACCCTGGTGATCGGCAGCTCCTTCGGGCTGGCGGAGCGGATCAAGCGGCGGGCGGATCTGCGGCTGTCCATGTCGGAGATGACCTTCCCCCATCAACTGGCACGGGTGATGCTGTTGGAGCAGCTGTACCGGGCGTTTCAGATTCAGGCAGGGGGGAAATATCATAAGTAAACGGGACGATGGAGATCGTCCCGTTTTTGTTTGGGGTTACGCTTTGCCGGTTTACCTTTCTGAGCGACCATTCGTTTGTGTGCGTTTCCTTATGCTCTGCGTGCATGGGTCACGCAGTACCGTTCTACCAACCTCTTGGGGAGACAACCCAGGGGAAGGGGGGCAGCCCGGCTGCCAATCCCCCTTCCCCTTCCGGGTTTTCTCCCCCAGTCCCCCGCTTTCCTCCTTCCTCTTCCCCCTTTGGCATGCACCTCTAAGCTACACGTTTTCACGATGTTACACAGAACAGTGCAGAACCAGTCTGACGGCTGAAATCGTGAAAACCATCAGAGAACATTCGTTCTCCACAAGAGAGGGGAGAGTTGTGGAAAAGAGAGTACGGTTGTCGCTCGCACAACGGTAGATGGGTCATGCGTGACCCATTCGGTTAAGTGAATAGAATCATACACATCTCCCCAAGACGACGGTAAACCTGTACTGCGTAAGCGGAGCACGCAGACCATCTGAAAACGCAAAAAAGAAAACGGTCACCAAAAGCAAAACAGCAAAGCATGTGCTTAGCACGCAGAGTATCAAAAACAACGCAAAGGGAAATGGTCACACGCTAAGGCTGATACCGCTTCATAAACCGCCAGGTGGCGTAATTATACTGCCGGAAGGGATCCTGCGCATCCTTTTCCCACCGGCGTGTCAGATGAATCTCGTAGACGGAGGGACTCATTTCCTCCAGCTGCTGCCGGTAATCCGGATACAACAGATAGGCATCGTCGGACAGATCCGAAAAATCCGAAATGTGCAGCTGGGGCAGCTTTCCAGCTTTGTATGCGTTCAGATTGTAGGCTGCGATCCAGGCGTCCGGCAGGGAGAATGCCAGCAGACCCAGCATCAGGGTGCCCGTCACCAGCACGCCCCGTGCCAGATGGAACCGGGGGCGGAACTGCCGGAGCAGCAGCATCAGGAACACCAGTGCCAGAAACAGCATGAACCAGGCAGTATACACCCGCTTGGGGGTCAGACCCATTTCCGAGATGTACAGGCACATTTTGCTTTCCGATGTGGCGATTAGCAGCAAGGTGATGACGCACAGGATGCCGCTGTAGATCCGCAGGGGGAGGGGTCGTGCGTCCCCCTGTCGGCGGCATGCGAGGAACAGCAGGGCGATCAGCAGAAAATTCAGCACCGACAGAAAGCACAGCTCGAAAAAGCCGCTGCGGGCATAGCTGGCATAGCTGAACCCCTTCGGCAGGGTGCCGGCAAAGCCGGAAAACAGGTAGCTTGCCTGTAAGCCGATGTACACCGCATACACAAAGCATACCGGGGTCATGATGGCGTACAGGAGCATGCCCGGCGCAATCCGCATGCCCTCCAAGATCCGGGTGCAGTCGGACTGCCGCAGCGAACGTATGTTCCGCCGGGTGGCGTTGTTGTACAGGCTGTTGTACAGGAACATGCCGATGGGAAGCCCCAGCAGGAGCTGCACCAGGTAGATCATCAGGTTCCGGTACCAGTCCGCCCGGATCCAGTCGGTGAGGACGCCCATGTTCTGATCCACAGACAGCAGCATTGCATACACCAGCAGGGAGAGAGGCAGTCCCAGCAGCAGTCCGCCCAGCACATACAGGGCGTTCCGGCTCAGCTTCCGCTTTTGCAGGCATTGCCGGATGGCGGGGAACATGAGATTGTTCTGTCCGGGGTAATCCAGCAGCGCCTTGTACAGCGCCAGGGGCAGGCACCGGGGCAGAGCAGCCTCGCCGGATGCCACATGGTAAAAGAAGAAGGGGATGCCTGCCAGCTCATACAGTGCGCACAGCCCGGTCATCGTCTTGTTGTCGCTGATGCAGAAAAGCAAGGGGAACAGGTACAGCACCGCCGCCATGCACCGGTGGCTCCAGGTGAAGCGGATCCGGGGGGTGCGCTTGAGAAACAGGATGCCCAGGGTCAGCACGCCCCAGCACACCAGGGTGGCAGGCAGTCCCAGGGCGTGGAGGATCATGTACCGGAGAACGCCGAAGCCTGCAAGGGGACAGCAGAACGCCAGGAGCTTCTGACTACGGGTGAAATGCGCCGGGATCCGGGGCAGGCCTGCGTTTACGAACGTTTGTTCGCCAGATTGGGCAGCGGGATCCGGGGTGGCTGCAGCATCCGGTGCCGGGGCTTCGTCCGGTTTTGGATCCGGAACAGGTTCTGGGATCCGGAGATCGGGATTCTGCTCAGTCATGTGTATCCTCCTCCTCTGGAATGTACTCTAAGATGTCGCTGGGCTGGCAATCCAGTGCCTTGCAGATCCGGGCAAGGGTGGAAAACCGCATCGCCTTGGCTTTGTTGTTTTTGAGAATGGACAGATTGGCAGGGGTCAGATCGATCTGCTCCGCCAGCTGACTGGAGGAGATCTTCCGCTTTGCCATCATCACGTCCAGATTTACCACAATGGGCATGGGGATCCCTCCTTAAATGGTGTAGTCGGCTTCGTCCTGGAGCGCCACCGCCCGGGCGAACACGTTTTTCAGCACCCGGAGGATCAGTCCGAAGAATGCGGCGGCGAATGCCACCAGCAGTCCCAGGGAGCGGAACCAGGCAAGCACCAGGAATACCAGTGCCACCCCGAAGCAGCACCAGGAGATGAGCCGCAGACAGGTCACGTTCTGCGCCACGAAGATCCGGTTCCGGTTCAGATTGTGCAGCAGCCGTGCCAGGGACAGCAGGGCGGTCAGCCCCAGTCCGGCGGACAGGTACAGGCAGATGCACAGGGGCAGGAAGATGGGGGGCGCCAGGGACACATCGTCGTACCACTTTGCCATGACGGGTATGAAGAACATAAGGAATGTCACCACCCCCAGAGCCACCCAGTTGAGGATGGTGGTGAGCCGCAGGGATGCGGTCGGGGTCCATTTCATACAATCACCGTTCCTTTCGGGAATCTTTCCCTTTCGTTGAGAACAGTATAACACGGGAATTATCATTTGTCAATAGAAAATTATCGAATATCGATAATTTTTTTCTGTTTCTCGAAAAAGCATCCGGAAGGGGCGGCACAAAAAAGCTCCGCATGAAATCCATGCGGAGCGGAATGCTATATGCAATGCGTCAGATCTGTGCAGAATAGTTGGGGGCTTCCTTGGTGATATAAATATCGTGGGGGTGGCTCTCCTTCAGACCAGCGCCGGTGATCCGGACAAACTTTGCCTTTTCGTGGAGGGTGGGGATGTCCTTGCAGCCGCAGTAGCCCATGCCGGAGCGGATGCCGCCGCATAGCTGGAAGATGGTGTCAGCCACCACGCCCTTGTAGGGTACACGACCCTCGACCCCTTCGGGAACCAGCTTCTTTGCGCCCTCCTGGAAGTAGCGATCCTTGGAGCCGCACTCCATGGCGCCCAGACTGCCCATGCCACGGTATACCTTGAACTGTCTGCCCTGGAAGATTTCCGTTGCGCCGGGTGCTTCCTCGCAGCCTGCCAGCAGACTGCCCAGCATAACCACATTTGCGCCGGCAGCCAGTGCCTTGACGATGTCGCCGGAGTACTTGATGCCGCCGTCAGCGATAACGGGAATGCCGTACTTTTCAGCCACGCATGCGACATCGTACACAGCGGTGATCTGGGGCACGCCGATGCCTGCAACCACACGGGTGGTGCAGATGGAGCCGGGGCCGATGCCAACCTTGAGGGCGTCTGCGCCAGCCTGGATAAGCGCCTCCGCAGCTTCCGCAGTGGCGATATTGCCGGCGATGACCGGAGTATCCGGGAAGGCTTCCTTTACCATCTTCACGCAGCGCATGATGTTGGCACTGTGACCGTGGGCGGAATCCAGCACCAGCACGTCCACCTGGGCGTCGATCAGCGCCTTGGCACGATCCAGAATGTCAGCGGTCACGCCGATGGCAGCGCCGCACAGCAGTCTGCCCCGTTCGTCCCTTGCGGAGTTGGGGTACTGGACGGATTTTTCAATGTCCTTGATGGTAATCAGACCCTTCAGGTAGCCGTCCTGATCCACCAGGGGCAGCTTTTCGATCTTGTGGGCACGGAGAATCTCCTGTGCCTCCTGCAGGGTGGTGCCTACCGGGGCGGTCACCAGGTTGTCCTTGGTCATCACGTCGGCAATCCGGGTGTTGAAATCGGTCATGAATCGCATATCCCGGTTGGTGATGATGCCCACCAGCTTGCCCTCGTTGTCCACGATGGGCACACCGGAGATCTTGTACTTGCCCATCAGCTCGTCCGCATCGTACACAAAGTGATTCTCGGTCAGGGAGAAGGGGTTGACGATTACGCCGTTTTCACTGCGCTTGACCTTGTCCACCTCGTCCGCCTGCTTTTCGATGCTCATGTTCTTGTGGATGATGCCGATACCGCCCTCTCTGGCAATGGCGATTGCCATTTTGGACTCGGTAACGGTGTCCATGGCAGAGGTCATAATGGGGGTCTTGAGCTTGACCTTGCCTGCCAGGGTGGTGCCCAGCTGGATCATGTTGGGGGTCACATCGGACTCGCCGGGGATCAGCAGCACATCGTCAAAGGTCAGTCCCTCTTTTGAAAATTTGTTCGCATCTGACAGCATTGCATTTCCTCCTTTTTAAGAATAGAAGGTGAGCCGCAGAATGCGGCTCGTCCCACGGGGTCATGCAGCAGCATCACCCTGCGGCAACACTGCACAATCTTTGTGCGGTGTTGCCCTGAATTTATTTTGTTTCTATCATACTATTTTTTCGACAAAAAGTCAAGGGCAATCCCGCATTGGGAAACGGAAAGGTTTTTTTCGTCAGATTGCATAGAAAGCATGTAGAAATATATGTGTATTTCAAGGGTTTTTTCGGAAAATCAGAGGACATCCTCAGAGAGGTTGTTTGCCGAAGGGGGAAAAGAAAGCGGACGGCATCGCTTGTGCCGTCCGCCCTGGGTCATGCCTCAGTCTTGTCTGCGCTTTTGTCAGCATCCTCTGCCGGTGCATCCTCCGCAGGGGCTTCCGTAGCCTCGCCGGTTTCAGCATCGTCCACGTCCACTGCCGGCATTTCTGCGTCGTTCAGATCCTCTACCGGGCAGTCTCCGTCCAGTTCGCAGTTGCAGCAATCGCAGTCGTCTTCCAGATCTCCTGCATCGTAATCGCAGCAGCAGCCATGTTTTTTCCTGGAGAGCACATACGCTGCCCCTGCGGCAACCGCCGCCGATGCTGCGAGCAGTGCAAAGATTGTTCTCTTTTTCATCGTTTGCTCCAAAGCTGTACTTCGTGAAGTCAGCTGCCACTTTTGACGGAGCGTGGCGCACCGGATTTTTCGGACGGTCGTCCTGTGATGTTAGTATAGCACAATCCACACAAAAATTCAAGCGGTTTTTGCGGAAATTTTATAGGCATCTGCCGGAATTTGTCTGATTTTTTTGAATCAGATCAGAAAGCCCCCGTTGACCCCCAGCACCTGCCCGGTGATGAAGGCGGCTTGCTCCGAGGCAAGGAATGCCGCCGCCTGTGCCACCTCCTCCGGGGTGCCGAGCCTGCCCAGGGGAGTCTCCTCCGCCAGGGCTTGCAGTTCCTCCGGGGATAAATGGCCGTTCATGTCTGTGGCGATGACTCCGGGGGAGATGCAGTTGACCCGGACGCCGGAGGGGCCTGCCTCCTTGGCAAGGGCACGGGTCAGCCCGATCAGCGCCGCTTTGGATGCGGAATAGTCCGCCTCGCAGGAGGCACCGGTCTGCCCCCACATGGAGGCGATGTTCAGGATGCAGCCACCGTGGCGCTGCAAAAGCAGGGGCAGCAGCCGCCGGGTCAGATCCGCCGCACCCAGGTAATTGACCCCGTAGAGCCGGGCGGCACGTTCCGGGGACAGGCACTGGAACAGCTCCGTTTCCGATACGGCAGCGTTGTTCACCAGCAGCTCCAGCCCNNNNCAGCAGCTCCAGCCCGCCGGCGGCGGAAATCTGCTCTGCCAGGGCGGCATTGCATGCGGGATCGGATACGTCCGACCGGATGGGCACGGCACCGGTGCGGGCGGCAAGCTGCTGTGCGGCGGCTTCGCTTTGACAATAGGTGAACCAGACCCGGCGTCCCTGGGCGGCAAAGATCCGGACGCATGCGGCGCCGATGCCCCGGGATCCTCCGGTGATGAGCGTGACAGGTTTCATACAAGGCTCCTTTCAGCCGCTTGCAAAACCGGCGGCAATGTGATACAATGGGAGACAACAAAGTGGGAGGGATGGATATGACACAGGAAAAAATGGATCGGATCAGCGCACTGTACCGGAAATCCAAGGCGGAGGGTCTGACCGAGGCGGAAAAGCAGGAGCAGGCGGCACTGCGGCAGGAATACCGGGACAGCGTCCGGAAAAGCCTTGCCGGACAGCTGGAGCATACTTATATCATTGACGAAACCGGCAAGCACAAGGCTGAGGAATATTTTGAGGAGAAAAAGGCGGAGGCGAAGAAGCATCAGCCCTGAGGGAGGCGGAATACCCCGGGGAGCAGCTCTCCCAGAGGGTGGATCCCGTCGCTGAGGAGCACGGGGAAATCGGCACCACAAAATTCCGCAAGATTCTGCCGACAGCCGCCGCAGGGGG
>NZ_FR894916.1:20457-22551 GCF_000434255.1 Ruminococcus sp. CAG:379
CCGCCGCAGGGGGCGCAGGGCTGGGTGCAGTCCTCGTCCGTTCCGCCGGCAATGGCGATGGCGAGAAAACGCCGTGCCCCCTGGGATATGGCGGCGCACAGGGCAGTGCGTTCCGCACAGGTACACAGGGGATAGGCTGCATTTTCCACGTTGCAGCCGGTGAAGATCCGCCCGTCCTCACACAGCAGGGCGGCACCTACCCGGAAGCCGGAGTAGGGAGCATAGGCATGGGTTCTGGCGGCGCAGGCGGCTTGAAACAGGGCGTTCTGGTCGAATGTTGTCACAGGGCAGTCCTCCATTCCGCAGAAACAGCAGGAGCGCAGAGAAATTCTGCGCTCCTTTTTGTTGATTCTGCACAAAGTACAGGGGTTGCATTTTTACATGCAAAAATGTTATAATTTAAGGCAACGGTGACGCTTACTTGGAGATCAGGGACAGGGTGTCTCTTGCGATCAGCAGCTCCTCGTTGGTGGGAACGATCCACACCTCAACCCTGGAGTCCGGTGCGGAGATCCGCTTCAGCTGACCACGGCAGCCATTGTTGGCTTCCTCGTCCAGCTTGATGCCGAAGAAGTCCATATTCCGGCAAACCTCTGCACGCACGTCGTCGGAGTTTTCCCCGATGCCGCCGGTGAACAGAACAGCGTCCAGCCCGTTCATGGCTGCGGCGTAGGAGCCGATGTACTTCTTGATCTCATAAACCAGAATGTCCTTGGCAAGCAGGGCACGCTTGTCGCCCTTTTCTGCGGCAGCGGTAATGTCCCGGTTGTCGGAGGAAATGCCGGAAACACCCAGGAAGCCGGACTTCTTGTTCATGTACTCGCTCATCTGGGAGGGTGTGAAGTGATGCTTTTCCGCAACGAAGGTAACGGCGGAAGGATCCACACAGCCGGTACGGGTACCCATCAGCAGACCGTCCAGGGGGGTAAAGCCCATGGAGGTGTCGATGGATTTGCCGCCCTGTACTGCGGTAATGGAGGAACCGTTGCCCAGGTGGCAGGATACGATCTTCAGATCCTTGATGTCCTTGCCCAGCGCCTGTGCCAGTGCGTTGGATACGAACCGGTGGGAGGTGCCGTGGAAGCCGTACTTCCGGACGCTGTAATTCTCGTAATCCTCGTAGGGCAGGCCGAACATATATGCCTTTTCCGGCATGGTCTGGTGGAAGGCAGTGTCGAATACGACTACCTGGGGCACGTTGGCGGGCATAACCTTCTTGCATGCCCACAGCGCCAGCGCATGTGCGTGGTTATGTACGGGAGCCAGTTCCTTCAGATCGTCGATCTGCTGGATGACCTCATCAGTCACCAGAACCGGCTTGTCGAAAATCTCGGCGCCCTGGACGATCCGGTGGCCTACGGCGGAGATCTCGTCCATGCTCCTGATGACGGAAGCGTCTCCTTTGGTCAGGACATCTACCAGCTTCATGAAGGCTTCTGTATGGGTGGGAAAATCACAGTCCTCATTTAAGGTTCTGCCGTCAAAGGTCTTGTGGCTGATGTGGCCATCGATGCCGATCCGGTCGCAGTTGCCCTTGGCGATCACGGACTCGTCCTTCATGTCGATCAGCTGATACTTCAGAGAAGAGCTGCCGGCGTTGACTACGAGAATAATCATGGTTTTCATACATCCTTTCAAAGATAACATAACATAACTATTATAAACCTTTTGCAGAAAAATGCAAGGGCAATCCCGCACAAAGATTGTGCGTCAGATGCATCAGCCATTATTTCGTCATATTGCACAGAAATGATCTGTGCGGCAAAGCTTCTCCATGCAACATGACGGGGGCTCCTCGCAAATGTTGTACAGGACTTTTGCGGAATACATAGCGGATCGGATCCCTTCGGGACTGTCCGGCAGCAAAGGAGGCATCAGGATGAAAATTTCCGGAATTGTTTGCGAGTACAATCCTTTTCACAACGGCCATGCCTATCACATTGCAAAGACCCGCGAAAACGGCGCCACCCACATCGTTGCGGTCATGAGCGGCAACTTTGTGCAGCGCGGGGATGCGGCTGTGCTGGGCAAGCTGACCCGTGCCCAGATCGCCGTAGCATCCGGGGCGGATCTGGTGCTGGAGCTGCCGGTGGC
>NZ_FR894916.1:22558-22874 GCF_000434255.1 Ruminococcus sp. CAG:379
GGTGCGGGAGCTGCCGGTGGCGTATTCCCTTGCCCCGGCGGAGCTGTTTGCCCGGGGGGCGGTGTTCCTGCTGCGGGGGCTGGGCTGTGTGGAGGAGCTGTCCTTCGGCAGCGAATGCGGGGATCCCGCAAGGCTGAGCCAGGCGGTGAAGGCAAGCGTGTCCTGCGGCAAAAGCGATGCCATGCATCAGCTGCTCCGGGAGGGGCTGCCCTACCCCAGAGCTATGCGGCGGCTGGTGCTGGAGCAATACGGAGAGGAGCTTGCCCGGGTATTTGACGGGCCGAATAATTTACTGGCGGTGGAATATCTGAAGGCG